>CAIYGK010000737.1 GCA_903925725.1 uncultured beta proteobacterium
CGGCATGTAGGAGCGGGAAAAGGCCAGGCTGAGCAAGCCCTGCTCGTCAAGGCCGTGTTCGTGAGGCCAGTTCAATTCTGCGGGCACTCCGGCGCCAAAGAACCTGGTCAGATCACCGCGTTCCTCGTGCTTGACCAGCGCGTTGCGCTTGGCGCCACCGAAGTGGTCAAGAATCCCACCCAGCGCCAGCTGCATGGGGTCGCTGGCGACGCGATCATTCCAGATCAAAGCCACCTGTCCCTGAGGCCGTAGAACGCGCATGAACTCGGCACGGGCTCGGGCCACATCGAACCAGTGGAAGGCCTGCGCTGCGGTGATCAGGTCTACCGACGAATCAGCCAGGGGCAGCGACTCGGCACTGGCCGCTGCACTTCGATAGCCTGGCCAGTGTGCCAATGCACGATCGGCGACTGCGCGCATCGCAGCGTTCGGCTCCATGGCCCACACCCGATAGCCGCGCGCAAGCAAGCCCTGCGTGAGCAGTCCGGTGCCGGCGCCAACATCGACGACGGTCGCTTCGGGCTGCAAGTCGCACTGCAGACTCAATGCTTGAAAGAGTGCTGCCGGATAGTCGGGGCGCGACGCAACATAGTCCGTGACTTTGGACGAAAAAATCTGCGTCACGCCGCCCTCGCCTTGGTAGAGGGAGCGCAGTTGGGCGCCGCTATCTGTAGTCATCGCTGCCTTTCCTTGGGACACAGAGACAGCATAACCCGGCTCGCTGCACGAACAGGCGCATTGACTTATGATGAAAACAGCAATCCGGTGTACTCCCCAAAATGGCCACGCGAATTCCCCTCATCAACGCAGACCGATGCTCGGGCTGCGGCCGCTGCATCGCGGCCTGTCAGCTCGGGCTGTTTGCTTTCGAGCTGCAGGGATGGCGCAAGGTTTCCGTGTTGCAGGATTCGGATCACTGCAACGGTTGTGCAAAGTGCGCAGCGGTTTGCGCGATCCAGATCATCTCGATGCAGCGCCGTGCCGAAGAGGCACTGGCATGCTCAGCATCACTGTCTTGAGGAGCACCATGAGCAACCCAACCATCATCAGCTGCGCCGTCACCGGCAACATCACGACCATCAGGCAGTACCCGAACCTGCCCTGCACGCCAGAACAGATTGCCAACGCCTGCATCGGGGCGGCCAAGGCCGGCGCCGCCATTGCGCACATTCATGTGCGCTACCCGGACGGCCGCCCGAGCATGGAACTGGAGCATTACCGCGAAGTGGTGCAGCGCATACGCGCCAGCGATACCGACGTCATCATCAACCTGACCACCGGCCCGGGCCAGCGTTTTGTGCCGAGCGAGGACGACCCCAAGGTGGCGGCGCCTGGCACCACACTGACGACGCCCGAGCGGCGCATGGAGCATGTGGTGGCGCTGCAGCCGGAGATCTGCAGCCTGGACCTGAACACCATGTTTTCCGGCTCCTCGGTGGTGATCAACACCCCGCGCAACGTGCGCATCATGGCGCAACTGGCACGCGAAGCGGGCACCCTGCCCGAGCTGGAAGTGTTTGACAGCGGCGACATCCATCTGGCCAATGACCTGATTGCCGATGGCACGCTGCCCCATCCTTCCCTGTTCCAGATCGTGCTGGGCGTCAAGTACGGCGCCAATGCCACGCCAGCGACGCTGTCCTACCTGCGCTCCCTGTTGCCGGCAGGCTCCAACTGGGCCGCTTTTGGCACCGGGCGCTGGGAGTACCCGATGCTGGTGCAGTCCTGGCTGCTCGGCGGCCATGTGCGCGTCGGTCTGGAAGACAACATCTACATCCGCAAAGGCGTTCTGGCACCCGACAACACGGCGCTGGTCAGCAAGGCAGTGACCCTGCTGACCGAGCTCGACGTGAAGATCGCCACTCCGGCGGAGGCACGCGACATTCTGGGTTTGAAGAAACACCCTACTTCGGACTGCTGAGCCTTTTCACACCAGCAACAAAGCGCGCCAGCGTGTCCGACAGCACCCCTCGGGGAATCGTGATGTCGATCAGCTGGAACCGCCCGCGTGTGGCCATGGCCTTGTCGAGCGCTGCCTTGAGTTCAGCGCGGGTGTTGACGCGCACACCATCGCCACCCATGCCGGCAGCCATTTCAGCAA
>CAIYGK010000738.1 GCA_903925725.1 uncultured beta proteobacterium
AGTTGACGCTATCGGCATTGGCCGACGCGCCGCTTGCTGCAGTGGTGTTAACCCACACATCGTTTTGCAGCACATACACATAGTTGGTCGTAAACGTGGCCGCATCAGGCGAAAGGTCATAGACCGCGTTGTGATGCGGATTGGAGCCCTGCCAGTCCGTCACAGTGGAATAGGCTTTGCCCGCTTCGAGCAAAACACCCGCAGCAATCAGCGGAGCACCCAGAGCCGGGCCGACAATCGGGATGTAACACAGGCCGATGCCGACGCCGATCATGGCAATTCCCGCTCCAAAGGTCGTCACATCAGCGGCAAAACCCATGGAGTCGTGCTGCGAGTTGTGATAAGGCTGCGAGCCATAGGAACTCGAGAGATAGGATTTGTACGTCACGCCATACAGATAGTCCAGACCCTGCTGGTAGCCTTGTGAAGCGGTATAGGTATGCGACGAAGCGTCGTAGATGGCGGTGGATCGACCGGTATTGCCACCAAAGGCATCGACCACATTTTTGGCCAGATAGAACTTGTCGCCGTTGGCGTGTGAGAAGCCCGCAACGTACTGATTGCCGGATCGTGTGTCATAAAAGACACGATCGCCGCCGCCCTGCCCCAGGTTGATGACGTTGTTGCCGGCATTGCCGTACAGATAGTCGGCGCCGGGACTGTCGTAGATGACGTCGTTTCCAGCCTGGCCACGGGCAACAATCAGCCCGTCGTTGACCACGCTGACGTCTGCCTCATTCCGGATGCTTTGTGCATCGCGCAAGTACTGGTTGTCATAGACTTGTTGCAGACTGTTCACCGAAGTCACATCTGAGTAGTAAGCGCGCGCGCCAGAATTGTTCTGGTCCGACACTGCCGTAGCAGCATAGTCACGCAAATCAACGGTGTTGGCGCCAGCCATGCCAGACACGCCGTACAAGCCGCCAATCACGGCCACGCCGTTGCTCAAAACACGCAGCGTGTCGGAGCCAGCGGCCCAGTCCATGATCACGTCTGTGGCATAGCCCAGCGTGGCTGTGCCCATCGAGCCGCCGTAGTTGGCCGTGCTGTTGGCACCTGTCACCGTTCCAGCCGAATTGGTGTTGCCCACACCAAAATAATCTGCACCTGCACCACCGGTGACCTGATTGCCGATGGCAGCAGTCAGCTGGTTGTACGTGCTCTGACCGCCAAAAATGTAGTCACTGCTGGCCCCACCAACAAGAACATCGTTGCCATCAAATCCGTAGAGCGCAACCCGGTCAACTACGGCCGAAGTGTTGCTCGCATAGCTCTTGGTGTTGTTGCCGGATGTGCCCAGATACACATCGTTAAAGGTGTTGTACTCAGCCGACGCGACATTGAAGGCGTACAGCCGGAGTTGTCCAACAATCTCATTGGCCTGCTGCGCCACGATCAGGTCATGCGTGCCATTGCGGTTCGTTCCCACCACGTCAAGCGAAGTCGCTCCCGCAACCTGGGTATCCCCAGGTGTGCTGTAGCGCCCAGCGACCGCTTCGTCGTAAATAGTGGCCTCGCCAGTCCAGACATTGTCCGATGTGTAACGGATGAAGTTGAACGATGCAAGATTGAACGAGTCGCTATATTGCGTATTGACGCCCGCTTCCCAGGTACGCAGGTCAATATTGGTGTTGAGATATTTGTCGCCCGTCGCAGGAATATAGTTTCCAGGCGTGGGATTTTCTGTACCGCCGGTGCGTGCATTCTTGAGAGAAACCACATCAACTTCACCGTAGTTGATGGTGCCGTTGTTATTGTTCCAGGTCGTGCCGCCACCTTCCAGGCGAACCCGGAAGCCCGAGAACAGGCTGTAGGCATCAATCTGCCCGTCCACACGACGGATCAGAGACCAGTACTGCTCGCCCGGAATATCCGGGTGGTCGCGCAGGTAGGCAGTGTCGTAACCAGAGCCCATGAACAGGGTCGAGTCCCTGGTTGTACCGGTGTAATAGAGGTCCTGGTTACCGACGTTGAGTTTGACGGAGTTGAATGAACCGTCGGTCGTAAAACCCTGTTTGCCCACCACCTCCAGATCAACCGTCTTGGTCAGCGGCGCATCGAGAAATTCGACACCTTTGATGTTGAGAACAAAGGTACCGTTCTCAGATAGTGTCAGGTGGTCCGAGTCGCGCGCCAGGGCGGTTGGCGTGTTAAGCCCCATGTCCACATAACCCACCTGGTTGACCTGATAGTTTGGCAGCGCGGTAACCGTCCACTGTTCATTGAGGCGATCGCTGCTGTTGCCAAACACTTCCCGCCACGGCAGGAAGAGGGTGTCGTTGCCGTAGATATTGAAGACGTAGGGAGAATAGTTGTAGACGGCCATGATTTTCTCGATCTGTGTCGCACTGTGCCTTTTGAGCGCAGTGCGGCGGGTTCAGCTTGACATATCAAACCAGCTGGATCAGATGAAGTTCAAGGAAGTAAACGTATCCCCGCCAACCCCATTGATCACCGCCAGCAACTCAACGGTGTCTGTGTCGTAGCCGTTGGTAGCACCGTTGTTGTCGGCAAAGTC
>CAIYGK010000739.1 GCA_903925725.1 uncultured beta proteobacterium
AGTCGTTTTCGGCACGCCATCGACCAGCGCCACGCAACAGCCACACTGGCCCTGCGGACTGCAACCATCTTTCAGTGACGTCACACCGCAGCGCTCGCGCAGCGTTTCCAGCAGTCTCTCATCAGGGCGCGCTTCAACGCGGCAGGCAGTGCCGTTAAGCACGAATTCAATTGTCATGTTCCTAAATGTCCTTGGGATCGGCAGTTTTCTGTTTGTTCAACGAGCGTAATTGTCGCAATTTTTCTGCGATCCGGATCTCCAGCCCACGCTCCACCGGACGATAAAAACCTGGACTCGTCATGCCATCCGGCAGATAGGTTTCACCCGCAGCAAAACCGCCCTCCTCGTCATGCGCGTAGCGATAGCCCTTGCCATAGTCGAGATCTTTCATGAGCCGGGTCGGAGCGTTGCGCAGGTGCTTGGGCACCGGCCGTGTTCCATCATCCTTGACAAAGGCCCTGACCTCCTGGAAGGCTTTGTAGACGGCATTCGACTTGGCAGCCACCGCCAGATAGACCACGCATTCGGCCAGCGCCAGTTCTCCTTCGGGGCTGCCAAGCCGCTCATACACCTCGGTAGCGTCCAGCGCCAGTCGCAAGGCTCTCGGATCGGCCAGGCCGATGTCTTCGCTGGCCATACGGATCAGGCGCCGCCCAAGGTAACGCGGCTCTACACCACCATCAAGCATGCGCACCAGCCAATAAAGCGCGGCGTCCGGATCCGAGCCGCGCACCGATTTGTGCAACGCGGAGATCGTGTCGTAAAACTGTTCACCACCTTTGTCGTAGCGGCGCAAGCGTTCACCCAGCACCTTGAGCAACCAGGCATCGCTCACTTCTGTCAATTCCTGCTGCGTTGCCGCAACTGCCAGCGTCTCCAGCGTGTTGAGCAAGCGTCTGGCATCGCCGTCGGCGTAGGCCACAAGACGATCTGCCGCTGCAGCCTCGATTTTGGGCAACGCGGCGGCGGCCAGCGCACGGTCAATGATCTGCATCAGGTCGGCATGCGACAAAGGTTGCAGCACATAGACTGCCGCGCGTGACAACAGGGCCGAGTTCACTTCAAACGAGGGGTTCTCGGTGGTGGCTCCAATGAAAGTAAAAAGGCCGCTTTCGACATGCGGCAAAAAGGCATCCTGCTGACTCTTGTTGAAACGATGCACCTCGTCGACAAAGACGATGGTGCGTCGCCCCTGTTCCTGCGCCAGATGCGCTTTCTCGACCGCTTCACGAATGTCCTTCACCCCGCCCAGCACGGCTGCAATGCTGATGAACTGCGCATCAAAAGCGTCAGCCATCAGGCGCGCAATGGTCGTCTTGCCGGTGCCCGGTGGCCCCCACAGTATGCAACTGTGGGGCTGACCGGATTCAAACGCGATGCGCAGAGCCATACCCTCACCCAGCAGGTGCTGCTGGCCAATGACTTCAGCCAGGGTCGAGGGGCGCAGCCGCTCTGCCAGCGGCTGATGATGGGATGGTGGTGAGTGCATCGGCATCTATTGTGGCGCACCGGGGAGCAACGTGGTTCGTGCGTTGTAAGATGAGGTGCATAAAGAAGTGGGCAAAAAGCTATGACAACCATGGACCTACGCTGGCCAATGCCGCCGTTTTACATGCCGGCCGATGGAGCCATGAGTGTGGATGGCGATGGTTGCGTTGTGGAAATGATCGACGGGCAGGCTGTTTCGGGCCGATTGACACAGTTCGACCCTGACCAGAGCCTTATCGG
>CAIYGK010000740.1 GCA_903925725.1 uncultured beta proteobacterium
GGCGCGCCTCGACGGTGATCGGCAGTGCGGTGTCAGCCGGCATGGCGGGAAGCTCGAACTGCCAGCCATTGGCCAGCGTAATCAGTCCGCCCCACATGCCGGGCTCGGCCATCGTGGTGATGGGCTCCTCCAGATCTTTCTTGGCCACATAGCCGGTCAGCATGCCCTTGCTGTCTTTGCGGATCATCAGTTTCATCATCAATTTCCAGGTGGGTGTGAACGCAGGCTTTCAGGGCCAGAACAGGCGGTCGGGATCAAGGCACAAGAGGTCCAGCAACTCGTCGAGTTGCTGATCCTCGTACCTGGACTCCCAGCTTGCGCCAAGGTGGTTGCGCGAGAAAAGGCGCCAGCGCTGCGGCGCATTCGACGCTGCATCGTCGGCCGGTGCTGCAACGGGCTGCAGCAGCGCAATGTCGATCAGGCCGCCCTTGGCGTCCACGTTGCGTGAACAACAGGGACTCTGCACACGAAAATTCTCGCCCTCGCGCAGCACGCTGGGCTGCACATAGCGGTAGCGCACCCGCTCACGCAAGGCGCGCTCCAGGCGGTGCTGCATGAGGTCGCGCACCTGGCCGTGGAACGGCGTCGCGACGGTGGCCTTATGCCTGTTCATGTCGGGTCCCGGCGGCAGAGACCCCCAGCAGTTGCCGCATGCCAGAGCGGTTCACCAGCTTTTCAACAACGTCATCAGGCAGCTTGTCCAGCGTGCACAGCTCCTTGGCGCGCATGCCGACACGGTGACCTGAATCGACAAAATCCACAGCGTAGATGTAGAACTGCTGCAGAAAGGTATCGATGCGGGTGACGTAGCCGATCTCGCCCTTGTTCACCAGCACGTCGCCGATGTCCCGACCGTTGTAAGTGCCGTCATTGCGGACCACCGAGCGCGCCACGACACGCTCGCCATAGTCAAAGCGCGGTGGAAAAGCCAGTTCGATCAGGTCATCGTCACGGTTGATATCAGACATGGGGCAGTCCTTCAGGGCGCTGGTGCGCTCCAGCCGCGCACGGGATAGTCGGACGGAGCATCAGGGTCTGCGTCCTTTTCATAACGCTTAAGTACGTGAGACAGCAGGCCGCCACCAACGTGGTCCTGCGGGTCCAGACGACGCAGTTCACCAAGCAGCATGCGTGTTTCGTCCATATCGTTCAGGCGCAGATTCAGGTAGGCCAGGCCTTTGAGCGCAAACAGGTAGAAACGCACGGCAGCATCGTGTCGCACGGCGTCGTCGCTGGGCGGCCAGTCACCAAAATCGGGACCGAGAACGGTGCGGGCAATGGCCATCGCGTCAACGCCCACCGCGCGCGCCTGAGACCATCGATGGGCATAAAAGTAAAAGCGATAAAGCGCAATCAATGGCGCCGGGTGGCGCGGCGCGGCCGAGCGGGCTCGCTCCAGCAAAAGCAGGGCTTGCGCCGGCAGATGGCGCAGCAGGCCTGCCTCCTGGATCAGCGACTCGACCTGCGGGCTCAGTCCACCACCCAGGGCACCGATGGCAAAAGCGGCCAGGTCGGCATCAAGGTTTGGACTGTATGCCTCCATCGTGCTTCCTGCGGCGCTCAGCGTACCAGTGCGGGAGACGCTGAGCGTCTGCCACCGATGGAACTGATCCCGATTTTCGTTACCGCCGGCTTTGCTGCAGTATCGGCACTGCTGCACGCGCAGGCGCCCTGCTTGGCGTTGATATAGCTCAGGCCCGATTGCGTCGCTGTCTCCATAAAGTCGATCGTCACACCGTCCAGTAGAACGGCGGTCTCCGGCGAGAGAAACAGACGCACTCCGCTGACCATCAGCGTTTCCTCCAGCGCCTGTGCAGCCACTTCAACGCTGAACTCCGAGCTGTAGCCGCTGCAGCCACCAGCGCTCACTTGCAGGCGCAGACCTGCGTCTGCAGGCAGCCCAGAGAAACGCACGACACGCCGAATGAACTTCCCTGCGGCCGCTGTAAGGGTAAGCTGGGTTGGCATCAGGCTTTGACGATGCAGCCATCGACCGGGCAAATGGCAACGCACTGTGGCGAGTCGAAATGACCCTCGCAGTCGGTGCATTTCTTGGCGTCGATGATGTAGGTGCCGTTCTTCTCTCGTATGGCGACGTTGGGGCATTCTGGCTCGCAGGCCGAACAGGCGGTGCAAGTGGACGAAACAATCTTCATGGGCATGGTTGAGCTCCTGCAGGGGGTGAAACAAATGAAACTCAGGCGGCCTGGGCCAGGCTTCCCGCCAGATCGGAGAAAGCACCCTGGCGCAGCGCTGCGTCGCCGCGAGGCTGGTGCGTGATGGCGCCGCTGGCGATGCGAGCACGGTAGTCGTTGAACCACGCCAACGCGGCTTGTTCAATAAACTGGCCTGCGTAAGAGTCCACCGGTTCGATGCCGGCCAGTGCGAGTTCGTCCCTGGGACAGGCACCGATCTTGGCCACCAGCACAGCGTGGCAATCGTTGATGGCGCGCAGCACCGAGGGCAATTGATCGTCGTCGCCATAACCGCCAAGACAGTAATGGTCGACGCGCCGATGGCCGACAAACTGCGCCTTCGTCGCAGAGACTTCGAAAATCTGGAATTCACTCACATGGCCGAAATGCTGGTTGACGCGACCGCCACCCTTGGTCGCCACCGCCAGCAGCACCTTGATGTCCTGCTTTGCCTTGATCGCAGCGGCAGCGGCCAAGGCTTGCTGCTTGGCAGCCTGCTGGGCAGCGCGCTCCAGCGCAACCTTGTTCTGATAAGCGCGACGCCGCTCAAGGTCATAGACCACTTCCATCTGGTCCACCCTGTCCTGCGTGAATTCTTCGCTGCGGTCCTGGCCCAGCAGACCAACGGCATCGGCCCGACATTGCCTGCAGTGACGCATCAGATTGGCGCCACCCATGCAGGCGTCTTGCACGGCCTTGAGTTCAGCAGCGCTCGGGCCGCGCTGACCGGTCAGGCCAAACACGGTGCCGTGCTCGGCTTCGCTGATCAGAGGCATGATGTTGTGCAGAAAGGCGCCGCGCCCTTTCACCTCGCGATTCACTTCGATCAGGTGCTGGTCATTGACTCCGGGAATCAGCACCGAGTTGACTTTGGTGAGCACGCCACGGGCGGCGAGCATCTCCAGCCCCAGCATCTGGCGCTCGTGCAGGATGGTGGCCGCAGCCACACCGGTGATGCGCTGATGCTTCCAGAAGATCCAGGGGTAAATCCTGGCGCCAATCAGCGGATCCACCATGTTGATGGTGATGGTGACGTGGTCCACTTTGTATTTGCAGATTTCATCGACCCAGTCCGGTAACGCCAGCCCGTTGGTTGACAGGCAGAGCTTGATGTCCGGCGCCTGCTCCTGCAGGAGGCGAAAAGTCTCGAAGGTCTTTTTCGGGTTGGCCAACGCGTCACCCGGGCCAGCAATGCCAAGCACGCTCATCTGCGGTATCTGGTTGGCCACCGCCAGCACTTTGCGCACAGCCTGCTCGGGCGTGAGTTTCTGCGAGACCACACCGGGTCGCGATTCGTTGCTGCAGTCGTATTTGCGATTGCAGTAATTGCACTGGATGTTGCAGGCCGGCGCAACGGCGACGTGCATGCGTGCAAAGTGGTGATGCGCCTCTTCGGAGTAGCAGGGATGATCCTTCACCTTGTCCCAGATGTGCGCAGGCATATCCTGCGCGCCGGCCGACGAGCCGCAACTGGCCTTGCCTTCGCCGCCTTGCGCGCCGCAGCCACCGCCGCTGGCAGGCAACTGGAGCACCGCGCCCAGCGTCTTGATCTGGTCGA
>CAIYGK010000741.1 GCA_903925725.1 uncultured beta proteobacterium
TGCCGTATCCATCAGAGGATCCACCTCGATTGCTCGAGGTCTCTTCCTGAACAACGGCTGTTCATGCTCCTGGCGTTCAACGCTCTCCTGTTTATCCCCAGTGGGGAGGGAGGCATCCATAGCATCTTGACCCGCAATCCAGGTACACCCTGCCTTGTCTTTGCGAGCTAGACCCGCAATCCATGCGGCAAATACCACTGGATGCCCCCGGATCGGTGTCCGGGGCAGACTCCTCAAGTCCGGCATAACAAACAGCAATCACCTCAACAACCCCAACAAATACTGCCCATAGCCATTCTTGGCCAATGGCGCCGCCAGCTTGTGCAACTGCGCTGCATCAATCCACTTCTGGCCAAACGCAATCTCTTCCGGGCAACTCACCTGCAAGCCCTGGCGCTTTTGCAGCGTGGCGATGAAACTGGCGGCCTCAAGGAGGCTGTCATGCGTGCCCGTATCAAGCCAGGCATAGCCGCGCCCCATGATCTCTACATTCAGTTCGCCCTGCTCCAAGTAGCGCCGATTCACATCCGTAATTTCCAGCTCACCACGAGGCGAAGGCGCAATGTCCGCAGCAATATCGCAGACCTGTTGGTCATAAAAATACAGCCCGGTAACCGCGTAATTGCTCTTAGGGAGGTTCGGCTTCTCTTCAATGCTGATCGCACGCTGCTGCTCATCAAAAGCCACCACACCATAGCGCTCAGGGTCATGCACATGGTAGGCAAAAACACTGGCGCCCGAGGGCCGCGCGCTTGCATTCGCCAGTTGCTTCACCAAGTCATGCCCATGAAAAATGTTGTCCCCCAGCACCAAGGCACTCGGCTGCCCAGCCACAAAATCTCGCCCAATGATGAAAGCCTGCGCCAGTCCGTCGGGCGAAGGCTGCACCGAGTACTGGATATTCATGCCCCAGAGACTGCCGTCACCCAACAGTTCCGTAAAGCGCGGCGTGTCGTGCGGCGTGGAGATCACCAGGACGTCCCGAATCCCGGCTAGCATCAGCGTGCTCAACGGATAGTAGATCATGGGCTTGTCGTAGACCGGCATGAGCTGCTTGGAAACCGCTTGTGTAACCGGGTATAGCCGGGTGCCAGAGCCGCCGGCGAGTATGATGCCTTTGCGTTGTTTCATATTTTTCCTTGGTTGTTCTAGTCGTTCAGTTTATGGGTGGTCTGCACCGGTCACGCGTGTACAAAATACCCTGCCAAAGCTTTAGTGTGTTTGAATTGCGAAGCCATATAAGCAACCGTTCAATGCAGGCAGTCGGGGATTCATCTACTGTGTGCAGATGCCCCTCTGGTGTCTCGGGTTGTTTATAGGCTCTTTCCATGCCATTGAAGTTTTGCAATTGCCCGCAACATGCCCTAGCGTACACCCGCTTTGTGTCACGTCGCATGCATTCCTTGATCGGCGCATCAACCTACACCGCGGTGAACTCGCCGTGCCCAAACAAAGAACGATCAAAAGCACGCTCCGATCGCAACGGGCTGACGAAAGACACGATAACGATCAACCCGGCATCCAACGCCAGCCGCGCCACCACTGCCAAGCGCCGGATGTTCTCACTTCGGTCTGCATCAGAAAAAGCCAGGTCGCGGCTCACCCCAGAACGCACATTGTCACTGCCAAATGTGTAGGTATACCCCCCAGAATGAAGTCGCTGTTCGAGCAAATCGGCGATCGTGGACTTGCCCGAGGCAGACAAGCCCATAAGCTGTCCACAGCCGGATTGCTGCTGTTTTATCGCCGCGCACTCAGCCATGCTTATGGACAGGTTTGCCAGACTAGATTGGCTTCATCGTGCACAATTGAAGTCATTCCAACTACCGCCTGTTCACTTCGCTGAGGTCATCACAGAACACTTGCGTGCGGCCAAAGCCAACAACGGCTCAGTTGCCTCCTCTGCGGTCAAATAGCGACTCCAGGAAATCATGCCAATGCGCCTTTCGTCGTAGTCGTTTACTCGCGACCATAACAATCTATCACGCGTAAAACGCAAGTCGCGACCGTAATTCGTTTCCTCAAGAAAAAGACCTCCATCGGGCAGCACGCGGGCTCGGCCTTCGGTCAGCGTCACTGGCCGAGCCTGAGCAAGAAGTGCCGCGTAAGGCTGTAATAGTTGTCCGTTACGAAAATCGTAAATAAATACTCGATTTGTTTCACTCGGTGTCATAAAGGCATATTCCTTTGGTGCGCTGGCAATCACATTATTATCAAAGATAGAAATTTGATGGTCGTTCACAAAATCAACCGAGTGCTGATTCAACCAAGGCCCGGTTTTATGCCAAATGATCTTCCCCGTTGACGGGCGATACAAGAAAACCGTACTAAGGTGCCGCGCAGAGATCAGCAGGTCACCCTGCTTCCAGTACTGCGAGTCCTGCAATGCGATTTGAATCTGGTTTAAATGGATTGGATCGTTGTTCAGTTTGACGCCGGCGATGCCAAGCAGGAGTGACTGCAAACCGTTTTCCCGCATGATTCGTGCGAATGATCGCTTTTCGAGCAAACGCCCATCGGTCGACACTCGAGCTATAGCGTCATCTCGTACATTCTCTTGCAACCATGTATTCTCGGCCAGACCATCCAGCGACATTGACGGTGTCCAAATGTCTCCATTTTGATCAAGTTCGTTTGAATGGTGCAGGGCGTCATTAAGAACCCAAACCGGCTCGGGACTACACGGATGCGCCCGGACCATTGCAAACGGCGTATTGAATACGATGCTGCCATCAGGGAGCAATAAGGGATGCATGGCTCGTGCGGCGCTTGGGCCTGCTGCGATCGCGAACTTCTTCGATGTAATTTTTTGGTAAATTGACGTCCAATCAGGATCCCAGCGGGCAAGTACATCGCCGTCCGAAATCCGTATCAGCTTCACAATAGACTTTTTGGCCTCCGGATCGACGCCAGAAAATAGCAAATACCCGGGGTCCGCGGCAGCAGGAAAGTGACGAACCCAACTCGGTGTTTCAGTGGTCTTGCGATCAATGAGTAACTGCAGTGGATCACCTCCTAAACGAGCGTGCAGTTCATTAATCGCAGCGTAAACACGTCCTGGATATTCAGCCGTGCCTAAGATAAGACGCGCCTGGGCAGCCGATATACGTGATCCTCCTGTCAATGCATGTCTAACGGCCCAAGCAGTACCTAGGATCACGACAATGAACAACGCGGCAAATGTGGCAGTGGCCCAAAGCCAGAACGACCAAGCAGGTGCACTCACCTTAAACCATGACGTGGTGGGGATGTTGGTTCGTTTCATGCTTGGTTGAGAACATTCTTTGGGCTTGACAGAAGCTCGCGGTAAATCGCCTCGGCTCGGTGCACGCGCACAGGACAAAACTCAGAGAGTTGGACGGTTTGGGCCGCAGGATCGGCGACCAGTTTCGCGAGAGTCGATGCGTCGGCCTGAATGCTGAGTTTGCCAAAGAGCGCCTCTAGCATGGACACCGGGCTGGCACAAAGCGTAGCATGATTTACAAGATGCAGCCGAAGTTCCGGTTGCGTCAAAACATGGCTGTACAGCGCGCTCCAATAGTCAAGCCAGTAGTTCACGTCGTCGGGTACGAGACACTTATCCATCGCTGCGGTGGCAAAACCAAAAGGCCTGTGATCCAAACCAAATTCGTAGTGACCTAGCCAACCCATATAGGAGCGCGTGAATCGGTTTTGAGCCTGTTCCGCGCAAAATCGCAAATGCTGCCGATGCAATGAGCGCGCGGTGGCCACCGGGTCTCGATACGCCAGCAACACTGTCGCTGCAGGATCCGCACAAAGGCTGCGCAACCGGAGCAGATTGTTGTTGTTTTTCGATAAATAGCGTCGTGGCGTGAAGCAGGGCGGGAATCGTCCTGTTTTGGGATTGGCTACCAGTGCACGGTAGTCAGCAAAGGCGGCAAGCAATGCGGGCGAAGGCTCAACTTCACTGAGACTGGCTTTAGTCAAAGTTTGTTTACCAAATGTGCGCCAAAAGACTTCCTCAAATGCCTCCGGACTCTCGAAATCAACCATCATGCCGTCGCCATGGGCCCGTTCGGATGGTTCTGACGCGCGTGGAGCATATCGTGTCACGCGTCTCCATAGATTGGGGGCTAGCACGAAGGGCATGTCGCGGTACGTGAGCGACCGAAAGATGTCCAATTGATCGAGAATCCTAAGGATGATCGTGGTGCCAGACCGCGCCAAGCCACATACATAGACTGCGCCTCCGGCGGGATCATAGGCGTCCGACGTCAGGCTGGAACAAAGTTCAGCGGGTTTGCGACGCTCGTGCATCGCAAACTGACGCTCCAAATCAAAGGCCAGATGTCGGACTGCCGCTGACTCCAATGCAAGCCAATGCAGCCAGCGTTGGGGCGCACTATAACCCTTAGTCGGCATCGTCCGAAACGCCGGAAAACTGTGCCGAACCAGGCGCAACCTGTTGACGACTTCGTATGTACCACCATAGAGTTGCCACCACTGATAAGGCGACAAGATAAGTGAATTGTTCGTGTTCGTTCCACCGCAGCGACCACGCCGGCAGCCACGCAAGCACCGCAACCGCGACGCATAACGCGAGTCCCACGAGACTGAGCGTCAGTGTCGCTAGGCCAGCGCGCAACAACAACAATTGCCGTGCATCATCACCAACTGCGCGATGGAACATTTGCAAAAGCGTCGCAACCTCAGACATGCGACGTATTAACCAACACGCCCGAAATAAACGCTGACACATTTCCGCCAGCAAGCATCCAACTAACACAGAACTGACGAAAAGAATAAACATCATTGTTTAGAGCGCCACCACCGAAACAAGCGCTAAAGCGGATACCAAATAGTCCCAACGATCAGCATCAACAGTCCGGCGAAAATACCCAACACCGTTGCAAGCGCACCCGTACCAAGCCCTGGCCCAATGTACGCCATTGCCAAGGGACTGTAGGCCAGTACCACTGCAGTCAATACGTACTGCAGAAGCTTTAAACTTAAAAGTTTACTCATTCTTTGCATCATACCCCCGATGGCCACCCCAAACTGCTCCA
>CAIYGK010000742.1 GCA_903925725.1 uncultured beta proteobacterium
ATGGATAATCCCGGTTACCAAGTGCCCGTAGCAGATCATGTCCGGCAGCTATCGCGTCCTCTACTTCGGCCAACACCAGGAACTCATCGGGACTATGCCACCGGTGATAACCGCAGGAGACATTCAGGCATGACAGCCCCAAGCGCCGCCGAAGTGCCTTTACGTCCGAGAATGGATGGTCCTGCCAGCGGGTCAGGCCGTGCCGCTTGAGCGCAGGCATGGCCGCCTGAATGAACTCACCGTCGTTGGCGAATAACCGGGTGCCACCGGACGTGTAGGAAACAAGCCCTTTGCCTGGGCAGTCGAACTCGATGACGTAGCCAACATCGTCAAACCAAGCAGATGGCGCATGATCCGCACCGACGCAGCCGATTTCTTCCGAGCCAAAGAGGGCGACGGCAATGTTGTCGAAGCGTTCCAGGAGTTCGAGGCACACGTAAACGCCAGATTTGTCGTCCGCGCCGATGCCAGTCCGCCGACCGTGCTTGTCCAGGCCAATGACGACGCCGTCTTTCTCGATGATTCTGACTGCGTGCAGGGGATGGACTGTGTCAATGTGGGCCGCCACGCATGGGCAGCACTTGGCATCGCCTTTGCGAATTAAAACATTATTCCACTCGTCGGTGAGGCAGGTTCCACGCAGGCCGACGCCACCTTGGCGCACGTGGTTAATCAAGAACTCGACCATTGCGTCTTCATGGCCAGAACAGGTCGGCACCGTCAGGATCTCTTTCAATAGATTCACGCGCATAGATCACAGAGCAGCCAAGAGAGCTGCAATTTTGCCAGCAAGATCAGGGCTGACTTCAATTTCAAGTTGGATGGACTCGCAGAACGGCTTGGCTCTGAGGCTGAATTTGCCCTCGCGATCAATCGACAGCTGGCGCGGATCGCCAGACCGTTCGTCACATTGGACGCACTCCCCGAATGGCGCGGCGACCTTGGTCAGGGCTAGGACGCGCTTGGCATTGAATTCATCGTGCCGGGCCTTGCTGGCGATGCAGGCATCCCTGTCGCGCTCGTATTCGGGCAGCAGCCTGCGCCGAATGTCGGCTGCGATTTGCTTGGCGTTCTTGGTGTCCGAGACGTTGATGCTCGTCTTGGGACCTTCGCCATCGCGATGATATGGGCGGTGCTCGCGCAGGTTGTGTGCGACGCATGTGGACCAGTTGAGATGCCCGGCCTGCCGCCCAGCCGTGACATGCAACCGCCCGCCGTCGTCTAGCACATACGCCCGCGCCCAATTGCTGTCATAGCCAGGGGCGAGCTTCAGGCCGAGTTCCTTCGCGACGGCATCAGCCAACGTTTTTTGATCGGGTGTCATAGATTATTCTGCCAGATGGTTTTCCAGCACTTCGACACCTTCCCCGAAGGATGCAGGATCGAGAGCCACCATGCCGTTTTCAGAGGGGACCACGCGGGGTTGTTCCGGCTCTATGACCGGCGCGCCATCTTCCCAGGTGTCGCCTGGGTGGAATTGGATGCCCCACGGATGTTTCTCTTTGCACTCTTCGGCGCTGGCGTAGGTTCGCAACGACATGGCCGACCAGCGCGTGCCGGTGGCGGGAATTCGGTACAGCAGGTACAGATGGCGACCGGCTGCGCAGTGATCGCACTCGCAGCCTGGGAATGTGATTGGCTCGACTCGGTATTGCATAGGTTATGCGAACAGAATTGCACAAGTAATGGACAATGTCCATTAACTATTTAAGTTTACTTCTTAAGCTGGCCGTCTTCAAAATGAAGGCGTAGGAAAAATGCCGCC
>CAIYGK010000743.1 GCA_903925725.1 uncultured beta proteobacterium
CGCCAGCAGCGCCTGTGGTGACGCGACCGCTACTACCACCGGCCACCGACAAGGCAACTGAGCCGTTGGCTGTAGCGCGGGCAGCGTCTGTCGCCATCAGCCCGATTATCGAGAGGCCGACATATTATTATTCCATCAAGGACAAAGAATCGACTTACGGCAAAGGTGAGGTGCCCCGCGCTGCCCGCGCCAGGCTGTCCGGCGAAACTGACGGCAATCGACAGGAATCGACATCGACCACAAAATGAGCAACACAATCGCCATCGACTTGATCCTGTATGCAGCATTGCTTCTCGCCGGCCCTGCCTTAGCGGCCGATGCAGTCGGCACGAGCGCGCTTGAGCTGTATCGACAGGCCCAGTACGCGGATGCGGCCGAACTCGGGTTGACCGAGTTGTTGCGCGAGCCCTGGAATCATGAACTGCGGTTTATGGTTGCCGACAGTTTGCAGCGTAACGGACGATTTGACGATGCAGCAACCCAGTTCGAAGCGCTGGAAGGAACTCCTTACGCCAATAGTGCGAACCTGCGCTTGAATGCGTTGCGCTTGAATCAGCCGGCGCGACCCCTCGCTTCAGCTGTCGCATCATCGCCGCAAATCCCCGTGCACGGTCCAGCACCACTCACAGTCGCCGCTCCCGACAATGTCCCATTAACCGAACCGACGCCTCCCAGAGGACCCAGAGGCAGCGCCTATACAGCAATTGGCAGCCCTTCGCTGGCAACTTCCGCCCACAGCCCAGCACAGCAACAGATCCTGGAACTCAGTGCCGCCGAAAACTACCAGGCGGCCGGAACTCAAGGACTCAGTCTGTTAGCCAAGGAAACGCCAGAAGATGAATTGCGCCTTGTGATTGCAAACAGCCTGGCATGGACCGGCCGTCTGAAGGAATCAATCCAGCAATACCAGCCTCTCATTGATGGCAAACTGGACAAGGAGGCACGGGTTGGCATGGCCAATGCCTACCGTTGGCGCGGTCGAGACGATAAGGCGGTGCCCTTGCTTCGCTCGGTCCTGTCAACTGATCCCGAAAACACCGATGCCAGGCAGGCGATGGAGTTGGCGCAGCGCGAGTTACGCGCACGCACACTGGTGACGCTGGCCACTTTCGACGATTCTTCCGATATGCAGCGCCGCTCGCTGGTAATCAACCACCGCTGGCGCGACGCCAGTGATCGCAATGTATTTGAAATTGAAACCAGCGGCGTTAACGACGCAATGCTGACAACCGACGTCAAGCAACAGGACCTGACCCTGCGCTATCAGGCCCTTGGCTTGCCACTTCAACCGCGCTTTGAGATTAGCGCACAGGCCAATCCCGAGCCGGCTGGATTCGCTGGCCTGAAGCTTCAGTTCGCCGATCAGGCACTCTTTCTTGATCTTGGCCGTGTCAATTGGGGAAAGATGGCTTTGAACGCCAACGCTTTGCAAACCAGTTTGACAGCAGCGCACGCAGGTGTCCAAGCCAATGGCAGGTTCGTGTTGGGACAGCTGAGCGGGCACATTGATTACTACGATATTTCCGACAATAACGCCATCCTGGCGAGCACGGTCAACTTCATGCCAGCATGGCGTCCGCTTGGCCCGCGAATAAGGCTACTCATAGGTCTTGAAACACGTGATGCCCGAGTCGCATCAAGCGCCTACTGGTCTCCGGCCACTGGATTCGGCACGATGTACGCGGGATTGCTTGGCGAGTGGAGTGGTGCAAACTGGGATTTCATGGCCAGCGGTCAAGCTGGTCTACGCCTATACGGCGAAGCGGGCCCGAACTGGAGTGTCTCCGCCGGGGGCCGCTACTGGCTGGGCAAGGATCTGGCGCTTGGTCTAAACCTGTGGGACATGGCGAGTTGGCGCAACAACGCTGACTATCGTGCGAAATCACTAACCATGAACCTGGAGAAGGTTTGGAACTGAAAGGCGTGTCCAGATACGCGTGGGCCACGCTGATGATTGGCGGCGGCGTAGCCTTCATCGTGTTCAGTTTCGAGAAGATTCGTGAACTGGGTGATCGGTCGCTGAGCATCCTGTTTGAGAATTTCATTCTCGGTGCTATATCGGCTTATCTGCTGCTGTTTCTCTCCTTGCTGATCATTCGATACGCCGTACTCATCCTGTACTCCTTTATGGAACACCTGGAATACATACTGCGGCGCAAACACCACCCTCAGAATCAACGCCGGGATGACAATCTGCTGCCCATGATCACACTCGTAGTACCCGCCTATAACGAGGGACTCGTCATTCAGCCTGCACTGCGCTCCCTGCTACTGCTTGACTACCCTAACTACGAAATCCTGGTGATTGACGACGGCTCGACCGACGACACGTACGAGAAAGCACTTGCCGTTGCGCGTGAGCCGCATGAGGTACCTATTCGAATCATCACCAAACCCAACGGTGGCAAGGCCGACGCATTGAACACCGGCATGACGCAGGCGCGCAGCCAATTCGTCCTGAATATGGATGGCGATACCAAGCTGTCGAGCAACACGCTGCGCGCCTGCATCCACCACTTTGATGACCCCAGCGTCGGGGCGGTGGCGGGCAACGTCAAGGTCCTGAACCGCGAAAACATCTGGACAAAGGTACAAGCTCTTGAATACATAGAGGGTCTGGCGATGGCGCGCAAGGCTCAGAGCTTCATGCGCACCGTGAACATTATTCCGGGACCACTGGGTATGTTTCGCAAGAGCGCCTTGCAGCAGGTTGGCGGCTACGACCGCGACACATTTGCGGAAGACTGCGACCTGACGCTCAAGTTGCTGATGCGCGGCTGGCATGTCGTTTATGAACCCACGGCCATCGCCTGGGTTGAAACCCCGAGCCGCATGCTCGACCTGCTAAAGCAGCGCTACCGCTGGACACGCGGCATTCTGCAAGCCACGCGCAAGCACAGTGATGCGCTGTGGCATCCACGCAAGGCTGGCATCAACTCATTTATTCTCTGGCTCATGCTGTTCGAGGGAATCGTCTGGCCTTTTTCGACGGTACTGGGAAATATTTTTTTTATTTATATCGGTCTGCAGTATGGTGTGGCGATCTTTCTTTTCTACTGGTGGCTTCAACTCACCATGCTCGATATTGTCGCCGCTTCCTACTGCGTGATCATTGAGGAAGAAGATCCGTCCCTGATCTATTACTCTGTTGTGTTCAGGCTGTTCTACATTACGGTGATCGATATTGCGAAAGTCTTCGCCACGATTGA
>CAIYGK010000744.1 GCA_903925725.1 uncultured beta proteobacterium
ACCGACCCAATGGACAAACCGGCGCTGAACTGCCGGCACATAGGTGTCGATTTGCTGGCCACCGCTGGCAGCGATGAGTGATTCAGCTTGCTGCAATGGCACATCTGGCAGCAACGATTCCGAGTCTGGCGCTGGTATCGTTTTACGCTGGCGCGCGCGGTACAGGCCCAGCAAGGTCAGCAAAGCGACAATCCCGATGCCGGCTGCCGGGACCATGGGGTTTTCCATCAGTTTGTCGATCACGCCTGGTTCAGCGCGTGGTGCAGGCACGGAGGCCGGACGCTTGGCCGCAACGGCTGCCGCACCTGCTTGTGAGGGTGTCGAAGTTGCCGACTGTGGTGGCGCTGGCGCTGTGCTGGATGCCGAGCCCAATTTGTCGAGATCCTGGATGTTTCTCGCCAGTTCAGCAGCCCGGGTGGCGGCTTCGCTTGTGCTGCGTCCCTTGGCCAACTGGTCTTCAGCCTGCTGCTTTTGAATGACACCTTTGGAAAGGGTCAGTTTGTCGCTTGCTGCGCCGCCCGTGCGCTGATCTTCGACCTTTGCCTGAACGACACCGCTGGCGCTGGTTGCAGCGGCGGCAAGTGCGGTGCCCGGTGCATTGTCTGCCAGTTTTCGGCGGAAATCGTTGAAATCACGGCTCTGGGCAATGATGATCTGGGCGGCTTCGGTTGCTGGCGTTGCTGCGGCCTGTTCGGCGCTTGGAACGGTGATGACAGAACCGGCCTTGATGCGGTTCACATTGTTGCTGATGAATGCCATCGGATTGGTGCGAAGCAGGGCAACCAGCATCTGATCGAGCGAAACATTGGCAGGTTTAATGGCGCCGGCAATCTTGCTGGCGGTGTCACCGACTTTGACGTTGACGCGGTTGGCGCCGGACGCTGCAGTTGGCGCTGCAGCCGCACGCTCGGCCAGTGGGGGCGCCGCTTTGGCTGCTGGTTCAACAGTTCGCGCGGGTGTTGGTGCGGGTGCGACCGGGCGTGCGGGTGCCGGCGTAGCGGCACGGCTGACGGGTGGGCTGATTTGTGCCGGGTTTTGTGCAGCCGCTACGCTTGGGCGCAGACTGGGCGGGTCAAACAGCAGCGTGTAGTCGCGAACAATGCGCCCGCTGGCCCAACTGGCCTCGAGAATCATGTCCATGAAGGGGTCATTGATGGCCTGGTTGCCATTGACGCGAATATAGGAGCGTTCATCCGGGCGTTTGTGCAATGTCGTTTGCAGATTGGACAAGGCGGCGCTGTAGTCGAGCCCTGCAGCCTTGAAGGCGGCCGGCGATGCAACCGATATTTTGAGTGATGCGGCCTCTTCGGCATTGATGTCGGGTACGTCCACTTCAGCACGCAAGGGCTCGCCCAGTGCCGATTGGACGGTGATTCGACCGAGCGACAGCGCCCATGCATTGGGTTCGTACAACGCAATAAGTGCTGCCACTGCCAGGGCAGTCTGTCGCCAGCGATAGGATTTAACGATCAATTTAAAGACTCCGGGATTCTGGCGCTTGCAAAAAAAGGTCCCGAGGGTCAAACCGGGACCGTGACACTTAAAAATTGAAAAGCACCATAACATCAATGTACGGGCCTGACAAGTCGGTCTCCTCTATGGGGTTAATCCCTGTCTGCTCAAACGGGCATCGGCCGATTCTATGTTGTGGCTCGACAACGACCGGTTGGCGCTTCGGTGGGGCCGTGCCGGCCGCCACCGACAAAAACCGCAGCCTCAGGCTGCCAGCAACAGGCGCAACATGCGGCGCAAGGGTTCGGCTGCGCCCCACAGGAGCTGGTCGCCAATGGTGAAGGCGCCGACATATTCGGGACCCATCGCCAGCTTGCGTACGCGGCCAACCGGGATGCCCAAGGTCCCGGTGACGGTTACCGGCGTGAGGTCGCGCACGGTGGCCTCGCGCGTGTTCGGA
>CAIYGK010000745.1 GCA_903925725.1 uncultured beta proteobacterium
TCAAATGCGCTGCAGGGTCCGATGTGGTGAGGTGCACTGGCAAGCCACGTGTGGCGAGTTGCACCGCCACTGCTGCGGCCAGCGTGGTCTTGCCGACGCCGCCCTTGCCCATCAGCATAACCAGGCCGTGGCCGTCAGCGGCTATTTGCTCGACCAGATCGGACAGGCTGGGTGCAGCGAGCGATTCAACATCCTTCGCTGCGGCGTCCGACCCGTCATTGCGAGGAGCGTAGCGACGCGGCAATCCAGGGCTGCTCAGCAACTCCCGCAATGCGGGCAAACCCACCAGGTCAAAGGCCTTGAGCGCAATCTGATCTGTTGGCAGCGCCAGCAAGGCCTCGGGCATGGCCGCGAGCGCTACCAGCTCGCGCCGGCCGATGGCGGCGGCCAGCGGGTCGTGCGCGCCCTCGGCCAGGGGCAGAACGCCGTTGATCACCAGGTACTGTTGCGACAGCCCGATGCCGGCGAGTTCGTCGTGCGTGCGCGCTGCTTCGCGCAGGGTCGATGCCTGCGCTCTGGCCACCAGAACCAGGCGGGTACGCGCCGGGTCGGCCAGGGCGTCCACTGCAGCCTTGTACTGCGTGCGCTGCTTCTCCAGTCCGGCGAGGGGCCCGAGGCAGGACGCATCGCCCTTTCCCTCTTCCAGAAAGCCGCTCCAGGCGCCGGGCAACTGCAGCAAGCGGATGGTGTGACCGGTTGGTGCCGTGTCAAAAACAATGTGTTCGTAATCGAGCGTCAGCGCGGCATCGGTCAGCAGGGCGGTGAACTCGTCAAAGGCGGCAATCTCGGTGGTACAGGCACCCGAGAGTTGCTCTTCAATGCCGCGCACCACGGTGTCGGGCAGCACACCACGCACCGGGCCCACAATGCGGTCCCGATACGCTTGCGCAGCGGCCTGCGGGTCGATCTCCAATGCGCTCAGGTTCGCGACATCGGGGATGGCCGTGATCCGGTTGCCAATCGCGATGCCAAAGACCTGGCCGACGTTGCTTGCCGGGTCGGTGCTGACCAGCAGCACACGCTTACCGGCAGCAGAGAGAACGAGTGCTGTGGCGCAGGCAATCGAAGTCTTGCCAACGCCACCCTTGCCGGTGAAGAACAGAAAGCGTGGCGGGTTCTGGAGGAATTTCATACGCAGCTTGGACAGTTCTCGTCATTGCGAGCGAAGCGTGGCAATCCATGCCATGTGCCTAGCCACAGCAACGGCCACCCGAACAGCAACTGCCAACCGCCGCAGGTGCGAGAGCAGTCTCTATCCCGGCCCAGCGCGCCAGCTCGTCGCGGCTCGGGTAGCGCCCGGCCAGCGCCAGTTCACCGTCAAGCAGGATCACCGGCAGCGCGCCCTCGCCGCTGCGCTCCAGCAAGCCCTTGACCACCGCATTGCCGGCAAAAGCCATGGGCTGCTGCGCGAGGTTGAAGCGCTCGATGTGGGCACCGTTCTGTTTGGCCCAGTCCACATCGGCCGAGAAGGTCACCAGCTTCTGGTCCACCTCGGTCCCACAGACGCCGCTGCTGCAGCACAGGGCCGGATCAAACACTTGCAAGTTCTTCATGGGAATAGTCCTTTGTTGAGAGTTCTGAGGGTGTCGCGGTGGCAGCCGTTCACCTGCAATTTGGCTTGGCATGATTGATGGAAAACTCACAATTAGCTTTCGGTGGCGAGGCAGGCGTGTGATCCCACAGGCTGGCAGGTTTCAGCACACAACTCAGGATGGCCGGAACAGCACTCCGCAGTCAGGTAGGTGACCAGCTCGTGCATCAGGGCCAGTTGAGCGCGGTAGCGCAGAAAGCGCCCCTCCTGCGTTACCGACAGCAATTGCGACTGCGTCAGCGCCTTCAGATGAAAAGAAAGATTGGTTGGTGGCACGCCGAGTTCTGTGCCGATTTCGCCAGCCACCAGCCCAGCGGGGCCGGCTTTGACGAGCAGCCGGTAAATGTCCAGGCGGATGCCCGACGAGAGGGATTCGAAAACTTTGACAGCCGAGGATGTATCCATACTTTGATTGTACAACTATTGTTGAATAGTTGACCAAAAGCAACCAGAAGTCATGGATTGCCGCGCTTCGCTCGCAATGACGAATTGCGGGTTCAGGGTCTGCTTGCGAGTCCTCCCGTTCCAGCGCGCTTGACCAGGCGGATGCTGGCAACGCCCGGCATCGGGCTGCTGTATTCAACCGAATCCACCGACTGCTCGATGATGTAGAGGCCAAATCCGCCCTCACTCGCACCGCTCATGTCAGGGTTGGTTTGCGCGGGTGGAGTGAATGCCTCGCTCGGATAGATCAGTTCAACCACCAAGGCGTCGCTCTCGCGTGTGATGCGGCAGCTGATGCTCGCATTGCCTACCAGGACGCGGCCGTGGCGGATGATGTTGGTGGCGGCCTCGAAGCTGGCAAGAATGAGCGCATCGGTCTCGTCGTCGGACAGGCGGACTGCACTGGCCATGATGCGCGTGCGCAAGCCTGCCAGGCCTTCCAGGCTCCACGGCAGACTGAACACCAGAGGCGCGACACGGTCCTCGATGCGCCGGTCTGCCGCACCGCGCCGCACTTGCAGCGCCACCATCACTGCCGTCAAATCATCCGCTCCCGGGCCGCCACCGGTAAAGCGCCGCTGTTCCCCGCGCAAGGCCTGCATGATGGTGCTGGGTGACAGGTCTGCATTGCTGCCCGCCTCAATCAGGTCGATCAGCCGGTCCATCCCGAATTCTTCACCCTGCGGGCTGCGCGCCTCGGTGATGCCGTCAGAAAACACCAGCAGACTGTCGCCCGCGCCGACAGCGAGGCTGAGTTGAACGTAGTTCTCATCGGGCAGGACCCCGACCGGGAGGTTGTCACCCAGAATCGCAATCGGTCGCGCGCCGCCTGCGCGTGTCAGCAAACCAGGCGTGTGCCCGGCGTTGACGTAAGTGAGCGTTCCTGCGTCGAGGTCAAAACGGTACAGGGCCAGCGTGACGAAGGAGGAAATCTCGACCAGTTGTTTCGTCAGCGCGCGGTGTACGGCGTTCACGATCTCGGCTGGTGCGGGCAGCGTCTGCGTGTCTTGCCGTTCTATCAGCAGTTCCGCCAGCGCGCGGTTGTAGGCGGTAATGATCGCAGCGCCCATCAGCGCGGCCTGCACTCCCTTGCCCATGACATCGCCAACCAGTACTTCAAAGCAACCCGGGTGAAAGCGATGAATGGAGGAGAAATCGCCGTCGATGATTTGCGATGGATCAGCGTACTGGGCCAGCGACGCGCCCTCGATGCCCTCGGGCACATCGCTGCCCAGGGAGCGCTGGACGATGACGCCGACCTCGATCTCGCGCCGGCGCATCAACTGCAAGGCTTGGTTTGCCTGTTTGCTCGCAGTGATGTCCACCGCAACCATCACGTAATGCGCGATGTCTCCGTTCTCGTCCCTGACCCCTGAGATGGACGCACTTTCCCAGTACAGCTCACCGCTCTTCTTGCGATTGCACAACTCGCCGCGCCAACTTTCTCCGGCACCAATGGAACTCCATATCCTGCGGTAGGTATCGGGCGTGGTCAGTCCCGACTTGAGGATGCGCGGGTTCTGGCCCAATAACTCGGCTTTGACGTAGCCCGTGACCTCCTCGAAATGGGGATTGACGTACTCGATCTGGCTCCTGCGGTCGGTGATCATCACGGCAGCGGGACCTTGCTCCACGGCCATCGAAAGTTTGCGCAAATCCGCTTCGGATCGTTGACGCAGTCCAATTTCATTGTTTGACCGGGTCAACGCCTTTCGCAGGGTCTGATTTGTGTAATACACCACGCCAGCGCCGATGCCAAAAAGCGCCGTATAGGTAAACCATTGCGTCAGCGTGACGGTGTAATCCGGCGTCGGCAACAGGCCGGCGTTTTGTGCCAGCACCAGTCCGAGTATCGCCAGGGAGCTGGCAGTCAACGCAAGCAGCAGGCCACTGAGTTCAAACAGGGCGCCTGCCAGGAGTACCCAAAAAAGATAGCTCGCGGCAACCGGCGTGCGGATGGTGCCCAGGTTGATGTTCAGGCTGGTGATAAAGACAAAGCCCAAAACCGTCAACGCCATCGCCGCAAACCTGACGCGACCGGCGTGCAGCAGGCGGCGCAGCATCAGAACGAGCGCCATCATGGCCACATTGATGAACACCAGTCGTGCCGGTGACTTTCCGCCGAACAGCATGCCAGCAACGGCCGCCGCTCCGTACAACAGAACGCCGATGATGCTTGCATTCAGAAGACTGGCGCGGCGCGTCCTGGCGTCATCGCCTTCAAAGACGGGTGGCTGGAGCCAGCGCTTTACGGTGTTCTTCAAATGGGTCTCACAAACAATTGTGAGGCAAGTTTATCTCTTAGCCGAGCAGCAATCCGCTTGCCGCAAAGGCGGCGATCCAGACCGATTCGGCCAACAGCATCAGCACCGGCGTCCAGCCGAGCTTGAGCAAGTCCTCGAAGCTGGTTTTGACACCTGCAGCGGCAATGGCCAGCACCAGCAGCGCACGCGAGGCACCGCCTGCGCTCTGTGCCAGTGCCGTGGGCACCAGCGAAAAAGTTGCCAGCAGCATGAAAGCGATGAAGGCCAGCAGAAAGCCGGGCAGCAGTGCCGGCGCAGCTTGCGCATCCGGCGCACTTTCGGTGCCGCCTTTGCTACCTCTGCGCATAGCCAGCGACAGCAGCAATACCACTGGCATCAAGAGCATGATGCGAAAAAGCTTGACCACGGTGGCGCTGTCAGCCGCCGCCGTGTTGCCGGCGTCGGACAGCATCATGCCGGCGGCCACCACCTGCGCCACGTCATGGATGGTGGCACCAAAGAAGATGCCTGCCTGCCCGGCCGACAAACCGATGGCACCAGCGAGCAAGGGGTAGAGCACCATGGCCAGCGTGGACATCAGCGTGACGCCCACCACCGTCAGCAAAGTAAAGCGCTCGTTCTCGCGTGTTGCCGGCAGGACGGAGGACACCGCCAGCGCGGCCGAGGCACCGCAGATGCCCACTGCGCAGCCGGACAGCAGTCCTTCGGCCACAGGCCGCTTGTACCAACGCGCCAGCAGCAAACCCAACGTGATGGTGGATGCCACGCCCAGCGTGACCAGCAGTGCCGTGCGCCAGCCCAGCGCGCTGACCTGCGCCAGTGTGATGCGCAAGCCCAGCAGCGCCACACCCGCACGCAGCACCGTCTTGCTGCAAAAGTCCAGGCCGACGCTGATTTTTGGATCACGCGACAGAAAGTGAAACGCCAGTCCGATCAGCAAGGCGTACAGAAGTTGCGGGCCGCCGTAGTGCTCGGAGACAAAAGTGGCCGCCAGGGCAATCACACCGCACAGCAGCAGCCCCGGCAGCGCCGAGCGCAGCTGCCGGTAGCTCACGGCGCCAGTTTGTTGCTGCACACCAGCGCCCAGGCGTCCTCGATCCAGTCGCACAGGATGGAGCGGGTTTCGCGCGGGTCGATGATGTCCAGAATGCCGAACTTCTCTGCCGTCTTGAACGGCGAGGTCATGTTCAGGTAGAACGCCTCCAACTCGGCGCGCTTGGCGGCCGGGTCGGCGGCGCTCTCGATTTCGGTTTTGTGCGCAGCCATCACGCCGCCTTCGATCGGGATCGAGCCCCAGCGCGCTGATGGCCAGGCGTAGCGCAGATTGAGTGCCTCGCCGTACTTGGGGCCGTGCAGCGCACCGGCCATGCCGAAGCAGCGCCGGATCAATATCGAGACCCAGGGCGAACGGCACTCGTGCAGCGCCTGCGAGACGCGCGTGGCGCCCAGCAGGGTACCGCCAAGTTCAGCCTCCAGGCCGGTCTGGTTGCCGGGCTGATCGACAAAGTTCACCACCGGCAGGCCGAACAGGCTGCACAGGTTCACATGGCGCTCCATCTTGTAGGCCGCCTGCACCGTCATGGCGCCGCCCTGCACTTTGGGGTCGTTGGCAATCACTCCCACTGGCACGCCGTTCAGACGCGCCAGCGCTGTGATCACCGAGCCGGCCTGGTAGCGCCCAATCTCGAAGATTGAGCCCGTATCCAGCACGCTGGCGAGGATTTTTCGCGGATCGTAAATCTTGCGCCGCTCATGCGGAATGGCGTCTTTCAGCCAGTCATCCGCACGGTTCGGGTCGTCGCTGGCGGGGAGCACCGGCGCTGTATGAAACACGCTGCGCGGCAGATAACTCAGGAAGCGCTGCACCTGCGCCAGCGCATCGACTTCGTCCACTGCCTCGTTGTGCACCAGGGCGCTCTTGCGTTGCACCATGTGGCCACCGAGGTCGTTCTTGTCAATGGACTGGCCATAGGCCTGCAGTACCACATGCGGCCCGGCGGCCATCACCTGCGCCTGCGCTCGCACCATGACCGAGAAGTGCGAAGACAGCACCTTGATCGCGCCCTGCCCGGCGCAGGCACCCAGCGCCACGCCAACCACCGGCACGGTCTTGAGCAACTCATTGGCCGGCCAGCTCGGGTACTCGGGAATCTTGGTGCCGCCGATTTGCATCAAGAGCTTGACGCTGCCGCCGGCTGAATCGACCAGACGGATCAGCGGCATGCGCAGCTGGTGCGCCATGCGTTCGATGTAAATCCACTTGTCGGCAATCGTGGCTTCCGACGAGCCGGCGCGTATCGTGAAGTCGTCCACATGCAGCGCCACCTTGCGGCCATCAATGCGCCCGGTGCCAACGATGGCGTTGGTGGGGTCCAGCCGCTCGAACGCCCCCTCGCGGCTGTAGTGGCCCTTGCCGGCCAGGCTGCCGAGTTCGCGAAAGGTGTCGGCATCGAGCAGTTGCGCGATGCGTTCACGGGCGTTCAGACGACCACTGGCCTTGAATTTGGCGAGTGCCTCGGGACCGCCCATGGCGCGCGCCTGAGAGCGGCGCAGTTGCAGCTCGGTGAGTTCCTGTGCCCACTCACCCGAGGGTTCAAATTGCAGCGGCGCGCTCATTGGGCGTCCAGCTTGAGTTCGGCCACCAGCGCCTGGGTTGATTTGAGCTCAGCCTGCAGGTAACGGTAGGAGTCCACATAGCCCTTGAACATTGGTTTGTTGCCCGATTTTTCGACCAGCGAAATCCATTCTTTGGACACCGACACCTTTTGCAGCGCCTGCTCCCAGAAACGGATCTGCTCCGCATCCACCGTCGAAGGCAGCAGCACACCGTTGTAGCTCACGTAGTCGGCTGCCACACCCTGTTCGCGCCAGGTGAGAACCTGCGCCAACGGCCCGGTGCCACGCTCTGGCGCTGCGCTGGCGAGCATGCGCACCTTGCCCGCCAGCACCATGGGCACCACGGTCGGGCCGGTGGCCGAGACCACATCAACGTGGCCACCGAGCAGCGCCGTCATCGATTCACCCGAGGAGCGAAACGGCGCAATCGTCAGCTTGCCGATGTCGACGCCGGCAAGTTTGAGCGGCTTGACGATGGCCAGATGGGTGTTGAGGCCGCGCAGCGGGGCCACAGCGATCTTGAGCGCCGTCGGGTCGCGCTTCAGGGCATTGATCAGGTCCTTCGCCGTCTTCAGGGGCGAGTCAGCGCGCACCGCCACCAGCGTGGTTTCCTCGACGAGCATCGCCACCGGCACGTACTCGCGCATGTCGGCCCGCAGGATGCCTGTGACCTGCCCAGCCAGACTGCCCGTGTGAAAGGTTCCCAGAAAGTGCGCATTGCCCGGATTGCGTTGCAGGATCTGCAAGGCCATCAGGCCGGCGGCACCGGGCTTGTTGTCACTCAGCACCATCTGTCCGTTGATGAGATTGAGTGATTCCAGCGCATTCTTGATGCCTCGGGCGTAGAGGTCGACCGAGCCGCCCGGCGCCACGCCAATGCCGTAGGTGATGGTCTGGGTCGGCTTCCAAGGTGCGGCCTGGGCCAGGGAAGTTGCGGGCAGCAGTGGCAGCAGGGAACCAGCGGCCAGCAGACCCAGCAGTTGGCGACGGTCGGGATGAGTGTGCGTATTCATGCTGCTTCCTCAGTTCTTCCTGGCAAGTAGACGGCGGCACTCTTGCGCAGCGCTTCAATATCGTCCAGCGCCATGGCAAGATCACGCTGCAGGATGTCAAAACCGTCGGCACCGAGATCGGGGCCGCTGTGGCGCACGCTGCCGGGTGTGGCCGACAGGCGCGGTACCAGGCCGGTCTGCGTTGTGTGCCCGAGCGTGGCGTGCGGCACCTGCAGCAGCATGTCGCGCGCCGCAAAGTGCTCATCGGCGTAGATGTCGGCGAGGGTGTAAACACGCGATGTCGGCACCTCGCCCGCGCGCACCAGCGCTTCCAGCGCCGCTGCATCAAAGCCGCGCGTCCAGTCGCTGATGATCGCGTCCAGCGCCTTCATGTGGTCGGGCTTGCCGCGCACCTGAACGGTCTCGAAACGCGGGTCGGTTAACAACTGCGGCTGCTGCATCAAGGCCACCAGACGCTTCCAGGTGGGCTGGCTGTTGGCTGCAATCAGCACCCAGCCACCGTCGCGCGTCGGGTACAGGCTGTTGGGCGCCATCGAGGGCAGATTCGGGCCTTCGCGTTTGGGCACGACACCGAGTTTCTCGAAGGCCGGCACGGCGGGTTCGAGTTGCGAAAACGCCGCCTCGTACAGCGCCACATCCACCACCTGGCCGCGCCCGCTGGTGTGACGCGAATGGATCGCCGCCATGGCGCCGAAAGCGGCATAGACGGAGGACAGGTAATCGGTGGTGGCCAGTGCCACGCGGGCCGGTGGCCGGTCCGGATCACCCGTGAGATGGCGCACACCACCCACCGCTTCGCAGATGGCACCGTAGCCCGGACGCTCGGCATAGGGGCCGCTCTGGCCATAGCCGCTGATGCGCACCATCACCAGACCCGGGTTGCGCGCTGACAGCGCCTCATAACCCAGACCGAGGCGCTCCATCACGCCCGGGCGGTTGTTCTCTACCAGAATGTCGCAGCGAGCGATCAGTTCGTGCGCGATGGCGCGGCCTCCTTCGGTCTTGAGGTCCAGTGCAATCGAGCGCTTGTTGCGCAGGATGGAGGCAGCGTAGAGCGAGACGTCGCCCACGTGCTGCCCCATCTGGCGCACCGGGTCGCCCTCGGGGGGTTCGATCTTGATGACATCGGCACCAAAGTCGGCCAGCAAGCGCGTACAGGCCGGCCCGGCGATGGTGGAGCAGATTTCGATCACCTTCAGGCCGGTCAGCGGGCCTGCCGGGGTGGCCTGGGACGAGAGTGGAATTGCTGTCATGGGTGTCCTATAAAGTTTTCATTGCGAGCTTCCAGAATCCGGCCAGATTGCGCACACGGGCCTTGAACCCGAAATTGTCATCCCGGACCCGATCCGGGATCCAGTGCCACGCGAGCCATGGATTGCGGGTCGGGGCCCGCAATGACAATACCGGCGCCCGCAATGACGATCAGGGGTGGAACTGTTCATGGAAAGCGAAGCTCGATGGCGGGGATAACCATCGTCATGCGGATGCCAGGCAACGGATGGCTTCGGCACCGGATTCCTCGATGCGCTGGCGCGTCAGCGCCACCATGCGCTCGACGTCGCCCTGCGCAAAAGCGTCGGTGGCTTCGCGCCACAGCGCAGCCGAGCGCTGACGCCGCTGCACCGAAGCCAGGCCGAGCTTGCTGTAGCGCAGGGTCTGCAGCGACAAGGCGGTGAGCATGCGCTGCAGGCGCTGGTTGCCACATTGCCGGGCGCACAGAATCAGCAGCTTGTAGGTGGTCTCTGCGTATTCACCAGCGTCGTCCGGCACATTGGCCAGCGCGTCCAGGCGCTCGACGCCCGCACGCAGCATGGCGAGCAGGGCTGGCTGAGGCGTAGCAACCAACTTTCGCACCACCAGTTCAAACAGGCCGGCGCGGATTTCCAGCAACTCGCGCAGTTCATCGGAAGAAAGCTCGGTCACGATGGCGCCCCGGCGGGCAAGGATGGTGGCCAGCCCCTCGCGCTCCAGGATACGCAGGGCGTCGCGTATCGGCCCACGGCTGACGTTGAATTCATCGGCCAGCTCCTGCTCACCAATGCGGGTACCGGTGGGCATCTGGCCCGACAGGATGCGGTCGCCAACACGCGCGGCAATCTGCTCGGACACGGTCAGCGTCGGGTCCTGCTGCTCGGCAAAAAGCCGAAACGCCACGGCCCCTTCCCAATCGGTAAACAGGTCCATCGGGGTATCGGACGGCTTCATGGCGCTCACTCCAGAATGGCAAGAACCTGATCGTCAGCGACAGGCTCGCCCTCGGCCACCAGCAGTTCAGCGACGACGCCGTCCGCCGGCGCACTGACCGGTATTTCCATCTTCATGGACTCCACGATCAGCAGCGTGTCGCCCTCGGCAACGCGCTGGCCGACGGCCACTTCGACTTTCCAGACGCTGCCGGTAACTTCGGATCGAACTTTGTGCATGGGAACCCCTGTTGCGTAATTTGGATTGCTGATATTCCGATTGTTAACAATCCTACAAAGTTTTGCATCAGGGGAAACCCGTGCCAGCGACCTGATCACGATTCGCTCACACGCTCGCAACAAATCTGCCAATTACTGCTACAGTGGCACGCGATGCAACAGGCATCAACTGGAGTTTGCAATGAACATCATCACACTGGAACCCGGCAAGCGCGGAGGCAGACCCTGCATCAGGGGACTGCGCATCAGCGTTTACGATGTCCTGTCGATGTTGTCCAGTGGCATGTCACAGCAGGAGATTCAGGATGATTTTCCTGAACTGACAGCGCAGGATATTCTGGCGGTACTAGCGTACGCCGCCGACCGGGAACATCAGGTTTTTTCTCTTAAAGCGCAATGAAATTGTTGCTGGACGAGAACCTGTCGCGCCGCTTGGTGCCGTTCTTGCAGCATGAGTACCCAGACAGCAGCCAAGTGGTGTTGATTGGCATGGCCTCAGCAACCGACCAGGCTGTGTGGCAAAGAGCCAGAGATGAAGGCTTTGTCATCGTCTCTCGTGACGCGGATTTTCAGGAGTTATCACTGGTTTGGGGACAACCACCCAAGGTGATCCGCCTCAAAACACTCAATCAGTCCCGAGCCGCCACATTGAAAACACTGCTTGATAACCGTGCCCTCATTGAAGATGCCCTGCTTACTCAGGATATGGCGTCGATAGAGATTATTCCCTGACAGCATCAAGTCACATCAGCAGGTGCTCTAACGCACCGCGCTTCACGCGACTTTGGCTATGACAACTGCAGACACAAGGCTGGCACGCTCCTTGGCCACCGCTGCGGCTGAAGTCTCGCGCACATGACCGTAGCCGCGAATCTTTTGTGGCAGTGCTGCCAGCGCCACCAGGGTGTCGAGTGACTGTGCCTGAGGGGCACTGAGCAGCGTGTTGATCTCCTGCTCGTAGGCGGCCAGCAGGCGAGCGTCGAGCTGACGCTCCGCGCTGTTGCGAAACGGATCGAGCCAGCTGCCGCGCAAACCGCGCAGCCCATTCATCGCCTTGAACGCCGTCATGACCCAGGGACCGAGTTCGGCCTTCTTGACCTTGCCCGTGTTCTTGTCCACCTTGCCAAACGGCCAGGCACCGAAGTGGAAGTGCAACTGATAGTCGCCGTCAAAGGTGCTTTCGAGTTGCTGGCGGAAGGCGTCTGATGTGTACAGACGCGCCACTTCCCATTCGTTCTTGGTCGCCAGCAGCTTGAAGTAACTCTGCGCCACGGCCTTGGCAAGACGTTCATTGGCACCGAGTTGCAGATCCACCTTGGCAACCCGCTCGACCAGCGTGCGGTAGCGCGTCGCGTAGGCGGCGTTGTCGTACTCAGTCAGGAAGGTCTGATGACGCTGCATCAACTCGGCCAGCGACTCATTCGTGCGCGGCACAAACTTGACGACGTTGACAGGCGCTGCCACTTTCTGCACTGCTGCCAGGTCGGTGGCGGCGCGCCGGCCCCAGAGGAAGGCGGCCTTGTTGAATTCGATCTGCACTGCGTTGAGTTCGATCGCCTTGTTCAGTGCGTCAAGGGAAACCGGCACCCAGCCACGCTGCCAGGCGGCGCCGAGCATGAACATATTGGAAGCGACGCTGTCACCCATCAGGGCACGCGCAATTTCAAGGCCGTTGGCGGCAAAGAACTGCTCACCGCAGACGCTTCTAATGCTCTTGAGCATGGCATCGGCGTCCACGCTCCAGTCGGCGTTGCGGGCAAATTCGGAGGTCGGAATCACGTCCGTACAGACGACGGCACGCGTGCGCCCGGCGCGCATGCGCGACAGCGCCTCGTCGCCAGCGGTCACGATCAGGTCGCAGCCGATCACGGTGTCGGCTTCGCCCGGTGCAATACGGGTTGCGTGCAATAGGCCGGCGTTCGGTGCCATGTGCACATGCGAGAGCACGGCACCGTATTTTTGCGACAGGCCGGTCACGTCCAGAATCGAGCAGGCCAGGCCATCGATGTGCGCCGCCATGCCGAGCAACTGGCCGATAGTGACGACACCCGTGCCGCCAATGCCACCCACCAGCACACTGAAGCTGCGCGTGGGCCGCTCGAACACCGGCAGGGCCGGCTCGGGCAGCGCAGCGCTGGCCTGACTGCTGACTTTGGCGGGCTTGCGCAGCGCGCCACCGTGCACGCTGACAAAGCTGGGGCAAAAGCCTTCAACGCAGGTGAAGTCCTTGTTGCAACTGTTCTGGTTGATCTGGCGCTTTCTGCCCAGTGGTGTTTCCAGCGGTTCGATCGACAGGCAGTTGGAAACTGTGCCGCAGTCACCGCAACCCTCACAGACCGCCGCGTTGATGAAGCTGCGCTTGGCCGGGTCGGCCCACTTGCCGCGCTTGCGCAAGCGCCTGCGCTCGGTGGCGCAGGGCTGCTCGTAGACCAGCACGGTCACGCCTTTTTGTTCGCGCAGCCGGCGTTGCACCATTTCCATGTCGTCGCGGTGATGCACCTTGACCTCGGCAGGCAGATTGGCGTTCGCATACTTTTCAGGCTCGTCACTGACCAGCACCACTTCACTGACGCCTTCGGCCAGCAGTTCGCGAATGGTTTGTGGCACCGTCAGATCGCCGTCCACCGGCTGGCCGCCAGTCATCGAGACAAAGCCGTTGACCAGCAACTTGTAGGTCATGGGCACCTTGGCGGCAACCGCCTGACGAATGGCGAGGAAGCCGGAGTGGAAGAAGGTGCCATCGCCCATGTTGGCAAACACATGGGGCTCGTCGGTAAAGGGCTGCTGGCCCAGCCACATCGCTCCTTCGCCGCCCATGTGGGAAACCGTTCCGGTAGTGCGCGGGTTGTTCAGCATGGCGATCGTGTGGCAGCCAATACCGGCCAGCGCCCGCGAGCCCTCGATCACCTTGGTCGATCGGTTGTGTGGGCAACCGGAACAGAAGCTGGCGTTGCGCTGCGCGGAGCCCGACCCTGGCGCCTTCGGCCCCGGCAGGCTGATAGCCTGCAGGCCGCAATCCGGCTGCAACATCAGCATGACATCCAGCAGGACCTTGGAGACGATCAGCGGCGAGATTTCGGCGTTGTTCGGGAACAGGCGCACGGCGTGTTCCAGACCATAGGTTGGTGTGCCAAGCGCTTTGCCGATCACCTTGGGTTTCTTGTCCAGATTCAGGTCATACAGGATGGACTTGATCTGTTCTTCGAGCAGTGGACGCTTTTCTTCCACCACCAGAATCGCGTCCACACCCTGTGCCAGGGTGCGCACGAATTCGGGATCCAGCGGCCAGGTCATGCCGACCTTGGCGATTCGTATGCCCATCTCATCGAGTTGCGCTGCCGACCAGCCCAGCTCCACCACGGCCTGGCGAACATCCTGGTAGGCCTTGCCGGCCGACACGATGGCCAGGCGCGGCTTGTCGGTGTCGCTGCTGATAACGTTAAGGTGGTTGGCGCGGGCATAGGCCACCGCCGCGTAGAGCTTGTGGTTGTAGAGCCGCTCTTCGGCCATCAGTGCGGTATCGAAAGGCCGGATGGAGAGGCTGGGCGCGCCCATCGGCGTGCCCGCCGGCAAGGAGGGCACTTCGGGCAAAACAATCTTCGGTGAATCCGGGCCGACGTAAATCGTGCCGCCGCCTTCGACGACGTCGGTCACCACCTTCATGCCGACCCAACATCCGGAAAAGCGCGACATCGCAATGCCGTGCAGGCCGAAGTCAAGCAGTTCCTGGGTGTTCGACGGATACAGCACCGGCAGCCCGGCGGCGATGAAAATCTGGTCCGAAAAATTGGTGATGGTGGACGACTTGGCGCCGTGGTCGTCACCCGCCAGAGCCAGCACCCCACCGAGGGCGCTGGTGCCCGCGCTGTTGGCGTGACGCAGCACATCGCCACTGCGGTCCACGCCCGGTCCCTTGCCGTACCAGATGCCAAACACACCATCGACCCGGGCGCCCGGGAAACTGCCTACGTGCTGCGAACCCCAGATGGCAGTGGCTGCCAGGTCTTCGTTGACGGCCGCTCGAAAGACAATATTGTTCTGCTTCAGAACCGCTTCGGCTTGCCACAGATCCATGTCGTAGCGACCCAGCGGTGAACCACGGTAGCCCGATACGTAGCCGCCGGTTTTTTTACCCTGGGCCTCGTCGCGCAAGCGCTGCTGGATGGGCAGACGCACCAGCGCCTGCGTGCCCGCCAGAAAGACCCAACCTTCCTTGACCTGGTATTTGTCGGCGAGTGTGATATCGGGCTGAGCCAACTTGTCAGGCGCATTCATGGACTTCTCTGGTTACTGCACAAGAGGGGCATTATCAGACAGCTGACGATAATCCTGCAGGCTCCCGATTTGTCGTAGTACATTCCACCCTATGGTCACCGTTGATCTCTCGCTTTCTGAAACCTCCAGCACGATTCTGCCGGGCTTGGGCCGTGCACTGGTGCTGGCGGGAAAGATTGGGCAGCAGAAGGCCGAAGAGATCTACCGCAAGGCCCAAGGTGCGCGGACCAGCTTCATCGCCGAGCTCACCGGCTCGGGCGTGGTGTCGGCGGTTGACCTGGCGCACACCCTGTCGGCTGCTTTCTCCACACCCCTGATTGATTTGAAAGCGATTGATGCACAGCGCTTGCCCAAGGGCCTGCTGGACCCCAGGATTTGTCTCGATTACCGGGTCGTCGTACTGGGCAAACGTCTCAACCGGCTGATCGTCGCCACGGCCGATCCTTCTGACAACGAGGCCATCGAAAAGATCAAGTTTGCAACGCAGTTGCGCGTAGACTGGGTGGTCGCTGAATACGACAAGCTGCTGGCGCTGGTATCGAGCACCGCCGCTTCGGCTGCGCAGACCATCGACAACATCATCGGTGATGAATTCGAGTTTGATGAATCCGGGGCCGCCGATCTGACCGAAATTGTTGATAGCTCCGCTGCCGAAATTGAGGACGCCCCGGTCGTCAGGTTTTTGCAGAAGATGCTTCTCGATGCCTACAACCTGCACGCATCCGATTTGCACTTTGAGCCCTACGAGCACTACTACCGTGTGCGCTTTCGCATCGATGGGGAACTGCAGGAAATCGCCGCGCCGCCGATTGCCATCAAGGACAAACTGGCCTCGCGCATCAAAGTCATCTCCAGGATGGACATCTCGGAAAAACGCATTCCGCAGGACGGCAAGATGAAGCTCAAGGTCGGGCCAGACCGTGTCATCGATTTTCGCGTGAGTACCTTGCCGACCATGTTCGGCGAAAAGATCGTGATCCGCATCCTGGACCCCAGCATCGCCAAGCTCGGCATCGATGCCCTGGGATACGAACCAGACGAAAAGGAGAGACTGCTGCGCGCCATTGAACGGCCCTACGGCATGATCCTGGTGACAGGTCCTACCGGGTCGGGCAAGACCGTTTCACTATATACCTGCCTGAACCTGTTGAACAAACCGGGCCTGAACATCGCCACCGCCGAAGACCCCTGCGAAATCAATCTGCCCGGCATCAACCAGGTCAATATCAATGACAAGGCCGGTCTGACTTTTTCCGCTGCCCTGAAGTCATTTCTGCGACAGGATCCGGACATCATCATGGTGGGTGAAATTCGCGACCTGGAAACCGCCGATATCTCAATCAAGGCGGCCCAGACCGGACATCTGCTGCTATCGACACTGCACACCAATGACGCGCCAGCGACACTGGCACGCCTGCGCAACATGGGCATTGCGCCATTCAACATAGCCTCCAGTGTCATTCTGATCACGGCACAACGGCTGGCGCGGCGCCTTTGCCCGAAGTGCAAGACACCGATCGACATCCCGCGAAAGGCCCTGCTTGATGCCGGCTATCAGGACAACGAACTCAACGATCCCTGGATATCTTACCGGCCGGTCGGCTGCGCCAACTGCACCAAAGGCTATAAAGGCCGTGTAGGGATCTACCAGGTGATGCCGATCAGCGAAGGCATGCAACGCATCATCCTGCGCGATGGCAATGCTCTGGAGATCGGGCAGCAGGCTGCGCTGGAAGGCGTGCGCACGCTGCGCCAGGCCGGCTTGCACAAAGTTAAACTGGGTCTTACTTCGCTGGAAGAAGTGCTGGCTGTGACGAATGAATAAACCGGCAATCCAAGGGACATGATGGTAACTTCAAGGATCAAGGGCATCAAGGACTACGTCTTTGAATGGGAAGGCCGGGACCGCAACGGCAAGGCGGTGCACGGCGAAATCAGGGCCGGCGGCGAACATCAGGTGCAGGCCGCGCTGCGCCGCCAGGGCGTGACGCCGGCCAAGATCAAAAAGCGCAGGATGCGCTCGGGCAAAGCCATCAAACCCAAAGATCTGGCCATCTTCACGCGCCAGTTGGCAACCATGATGAAAGCCGGCGTTCCGTTGCTGCAGGCTTTCGACATCGTTGGCCGCGGCAACCCCAACCCGAGCGTCACCAAACTGCTCAACGATATCCGTACCGACGTCGAAACCGGCACCTCGCTGAGCATCGCCTTTCGCAAGTATCCCCTGTACTTTGACAACCTCTACTGCAATCTGATCGAAGCCGGTGAAACCGCCGGTATCCTGGACCAGTTGCTGGATCGCCTTGCGGTCTACATGGAAAAGACCGAGGCCATGAAATCAAAGATCAAGTCGGCCCTGATGTACCCGATTTCGGTGTTGATCGTTGCTTTTGTCGTCACGGCGGTCATCATGATTTTTGTCGTGCCTGCATTCAAGGAAGTGTTCGCCAATTTTGGTGCCGACCTGCCAACGCCGACGCTGGTGGTGATAGGCATCAGCGAGGTTTTCGTCAAGTACTGGTGGCTCATCTTTGGCGGGATAGGTGGTGGTTTCTATTTCTTCATGCAGGCCTGGCGACGCAGCGAGCCGATGCAGAACGTGATGGACCGCATCATGCTCAAGATGCCGATCTTTGGGGTGCTGGTGGACAAGTCCTGTGTGGCGCGCTGGACGCGCACGCTGTCGACCATGTTCGCGGCCGGCGTGCCACTGGTGGAAGCACTGGACTCGGTCGGTGGCGCAGCCGGCAACCTGGTCTATCTGAACGCCACGAAGAAGATTCAGCAGGAGGTGTCGACCGGCACCGCTCTGACAGTTGCCATGGGAAATGCGGGTCTGTTTCCGTCGATGGTTCTGCAGATGTGTGCAATTGGCGAGGAGTCAGGCTCCATCGATCACATGCTGGGCAAGGCGGCTGATTTTTATGAAGCCGAAGTCGACGACATGGTGTCGGGCATTTCGAGCCTGATGGAGCCCATCATCATTGTCATTTTGGGAACCATCATTGGTGGCATTGTGGTCGCCATGTACCTGCCCATCTTCAAGCTGGGTCAGGTGGTCTGATGTTGATATCAAGCGGACTTGACGCTGCCCTGTTTGGCATCCTGGGGCTGTTGATCGGCAGTTTTCTCAATGTCGTGATCCACCGCTTGCCGATCATGCTGGAGGCACAGTGGAAAGCCGAGTGTGCCGAGCAAAATGGCTTGGCGGCGCCAGCGTCAGAGCGTTTGAACCTGATGCAGCCAGGTTCGCGCTGCCCCCATTGTGGTCACGCCATCAGCTGGCACGAGAATATTCCGCTTCTGAGCTATCTCTTACTCAAAGGGAAGTGTTCGGTCTGCAAGGCGCCTATCGGACTGCGCTATCCGCTGGTGGAACTGGCCAGCGCTGTGCTGTTTTCCTGTTGCGCCTGGAAATGGGGCGGCACTGCAACGGCGCTGCTTTGGAGCGCGTTTTCTGCGACGCTGCTGGCGCTGGCCTTGATTGACTGGGATACGACGCTGCTACCCGACACCATGACACTGCCCCTGCTCTGGGCCGGGCTGATTGCCGCGGCGCTGCATTGGACCAGGGTCCCGCTAGAGGAAGCATTCTGGGGCGCCATTGCAGGTTATCTCTCGCTGTGGCTTATCTACTGGGCCTTCAAGCTGATCACGGGCAAGGAGGGCATGGGTTTTGGTGATTTCAAACTCTTTGCCGCGCTGGGCGCCTGGTTTGGCGTGCAGGCACTGGTGCCCATCATCCTGATGTCTTCGGTCATCGGCGCCGTGATCGGCATCGCCCTGAAATTTTCCAGCGGCCTGCGCGAGGGTGGCTACCTTCCGTTTGGCCCCTTTCTGGCTGGCGCGGGTCTTGCGGTCATGGCTTTCGGTCCGGGCACGCTGCTTCACCTGATTGGACTTTGAACCGTGTCTCCTCCTGTGCGGCTCGGATTGACCGGCGGCATCGGCAGCGGCAAAAGCACGGTCGCCCATATGCTGCTTGGGCTGGGCGCAGGCCTGGTTGACGCGGACGCGATTTCGCGCCAGCTCACCGCCGCAGGAGGGCTGGCGATGCCGGCCATCACAGCAGCTTTTGGGCCGGACTTCGTTGACGCTTCGGGGGCCCTGGAGCGTGACCGAGTGCGCCAACTGGTGCATAGCGAGCCAGCTGCGCGACTAAGACTGGAGGCCATCATCCACCCGCTGGTGGGCCTGGAGGGTCAGCGTCAGGCAGCGCTGCTGGCTGAGCAGGCTCGTCCCTGCATCGTCTTCGATATTCCACTGCTGGTCGAGTCTGCACACTGGCGCCAGAATCTGGATCATGTGCTGGTGATCGATTGCACAGGCGAAGTCCAGATCAGCCGCGTCATGGCGCGCAACCAGTTGTCGCGATTGCAGGTGCAAAGCATCATTGCTTCACAGGCCAGCCGCAGCAGCCGCCTGGCGGCAGCCGACAGCGTCATCTTCAACGTGGACCTGTCGCTGGAGGACCTGGCAGCGCAACTGCAGAAAATTTCAGCCCGCTTCGGGCTATCATCAGGGTAGAGCCGAAGATGGACAGAGCATAGAAACCAGCGTGATCCTATACGAATACCCCTTTAACGAGCGCATCCGCACCTATTTGCGATTGGAACAGCTGTTTCTGCGGCTGGGCGAATTTGTGTCGCGCGAATCGGCCCTGGACCACCACTTTGCGCTGGCCACCATCTTCGAAGTGATGGATGTGGGCGCGCGCGCCGATCTCAAGTCGGATGTGCTTAAGGACCTGGACAAGCAAAAGCATCTGCTCGACAGCTATCGGGACAATCCGGCGATTGCCACCGAGGTACTTGACAAAATTTTCAATCAGGTTGATCGCTGCTTTGCGACCTTGAACAATCTTCCTGGTAAAGCAGGCCAGTCGTTGACAGAAAACGACTGGCTCATGGGTATTCGAAGTCGGGTTGGCATTCCCGGCGGCACCTGCGCCTTCGACCTGCCAGCGTATTACGCCTGGCAACAGCACAGTGCCAGCCAGCGCAGGGCTGATCTGGAACGCTGGGCCGGCACACTGAGTCCTCTGGCCGAAGCGATCTACCTGCTGCTCAAGCTGCTGCGCGGCTCCAGCACAGCGCAGAAAGTGATGGCCGTCGCCGGTCAGTTTCAGCAAAATCTGCCGCAGGGCAAAACGTTTCAGTTGCTGCGAATGACGCTTGACTCGGCGCTGGAATTGATCCCCGAGATCAGCGGCAACCGTTTGATGGTGTCGATTCGACTGATGCGCCACGGCGATGATGACAAGTTGCACGCCAGTACCGAGGACACCGGGTTTGATCTGACTCTTTGCTCATGACAGTCGTCGACCCACCGATTCCAGTCAAGCCAAAACGCATCAGTTGCCCCTGCTGCGGCGGCGACAGCATATACGCGATTTCCAATCCGTATCGACCGTTTTGCAGTGCGCGCTGCAAGAATGTGGACCTGGGTGCCTGGGCCAGCGAAGGCTTTCGCCTGGCTGCGAGCAGCAACGCGGAAGATCAGCCACTGGAGGACTCGCCGCCCTCGTCCGCCAGCCATTGAAGTACCGGCAGGGTTCCCGGCAACACGGGAGCGACCTGCACCGGCAGATGCTGCCATGAACTGGACTGGCCTTCGCGCATCTGCAGTACGCCACTCCATTCGTAAACCTTGAGAAAATTCAGGCGCACCAGCGCGTGTGGATAGTCCACCATGGCGCAACGCCAAGGGTAGGTTTCGCCTATCAGTATGCCCAGTTCTTCCTGCAACTCGCGCCGCAAGGCCTGCTCCACGGTTTCCCCGGCTTCTCGCTTGCCTCCCGGAAACTCCCAATAGCCCTGGTAGACCTTGCCTGCTGGACGGCTGGTCAACAGGAAGTCTCCCCCCGGCCTGAACAGCACACCGACCGCCACTTCAATGGGCGCCCTATCGGCGCCGCCGCTGCGCGGTAGTTCGGCATTGGCTACAAGGGTTGACTCCCTCATAGGTGAGTTCATGCAGCGCGAGCGTGCCGGCCGGCGTAGTCGCGTGCAAACTGGTAGGCCACACGACCGCTGCGAGAGCCCCGCTCCAGCGCCCAGATCAGGGCGTCAGCGCGCGCCGCTTCAATCGCTGGTGACGGCACGGCAAAAGAGGACAACCACTGCGCCACGATTGTCAGGTATTCATCCTGCGTGAAGGGATAGAAGCTGACCCATAGACCAAAACGCTCGGACAGGGAGATTTTTTCTTCCACCACCTCACCCGGATGGACTTCACCGTCTGCTGTATGGGTGTAGCTGAGATTCTCCTGCATGTACTCGGGCAGCAGGTGGCGCCGGTTGCTGGTGGCGTAGATCAGCACGTTTGCCGTGGTCGCCGCCACCGAACCGTCAAGTATCGACTTGAGCGCCTTGTAGCCTGGCTCGCCATCTTCAAAACTCAGGTCATCGCAATAGACGATGAATTTTTCGTTCCGTTCGGATACGACATCCACAATATCAGGCAGATCGGTCAGATCGGACTTGTCGACCTCGATCAGACGCAGACCGAGTGGCGCGTATTCGTTAAGACAGGCTTTGATGAGGGACGACTTGCCGGTGCCACGGGCTCCGGTCAGGAGCACGTTGTTGGCTGGCTGCCCGTTGACAAAATGCTCTGTATTGCGCTGGATCTTTTCCTTTTGCGGCTCGATTTCCTTCAGGTCGGACAGGCGCATGGCGCCAACGTGGCGCACCGGTTCGAGCACGCCATGACCAGAACTGCGCTTGCGATAGCGATATGCAACGGAGGCGCTCCAGTCGGGCGCTGTCAAGGCCTGCGGCAGGACTGCCTCAATGCGGCTGATGAGTTGCTCGGCACGCGCCAGCAAGTGCTCCATCGCTGCGCTCATGACCGGTAGTCGGCGTTGATACTGACGTAATCATGGCTGAGGTCACAGGTCCAGACCGTATCCATTGCTGTGCCACGCCCCAGTGCCACGCGTACCGTGATCTCGCTCTGGCGCATGACACGCTGACCATCCTCTTCGCGGTAGGAAGGATGCCGACCACCACAGGAGGCGACCTGCACATCGTCGAGGTACAGATCGATGCAGCGTTGATCCAGATCCTCAATGCCTGCATACCCGACTGCAGCAAGGATCCGACCCAGATTGGGATCACTGGCAAAGAACGCCGTCTTGACCAGGGGCGAGTGGGCGATCGCGTAGGCAACCTGGCGGCATTCGGCTGCGGTCTTGCCGCCTTCGACCTGGATCCGGATGAACTTGGTGGCGCCTTCGCCATCACGCACGATGGCCTGTGCCAGTTGCTGGGCAACTTCCAGCAAAGCCGCTCTCAGTGCCCGGCCGCTCGCGCTGTCCAGATCCTCAATCGGTGCGTGCTGTGCCCTGTTGCTCGCAATCAGCATGAACGAGTCGTTGGTCGACGTGTCGCCATCGACAGTGACACGATTGAAGGAGTTGTCCGCAAGTTCCTTGACCAACTGTTGCGTCAACGCCGGAGCGACACAGGCGTCGGTCGCCAGAAAACCCAGCATGGTGGCCATATTGGGCCGGATCATGCCCGCCCCTTTGCTGATACCGGTGATGCTGACCAATGCACCCTCAATCACGACTTGCTTGCCGAACGCTTTGGCCACGGTGTCGGTCGTCATGATGGCTTCAGCGGCGCGCAACCAGTTGTCCTCGCGTGCGTCGGCCAGCGCCGCATCCAGCCCGGCTTCAATACGCTCAAGCGGCAGCGGCTCCATGATGACACCGGTTGAGAACGGCAGAATTTCCAGCGGCGAAATCTTCAACTTTCCGGCCAGCGTTACGCAACTGCGCAAGGCCCTCTGGCGCCCGTCTTCACCTGTTCCTGCGTTGGCGTTGCCCGTGTTGATCAGCATGGCCCGCACTGCGGCAGCCTGTGCCAGATGCTCGCGGCAGATCTGCACTGGCGCAGCGCAAAACCGGTTCTGTGTAAAGACGCCAGCCACGGACGCGCCGGGCTCGATCAACAGCACGGTCAGGTCCTTGCGACCGGCCTTGCGCACACCGGCTTCGGTAATACCCAGGCGCACGCCTGCGATCGGGTAGAGCCCGGACGGATTGGGGGACGACAGGTTGACCGGCATATTGGCCCCTTCAGTTCAACTTCCCGTGACACTGCTTGTATTTCTTGCCGCTGCCGCAAGGACAAGGCTCATTGCGCCCGACGCGTGGCACCGCCGCCTTGACGGTCTCTTCATCAACCACGGTTTCAATTTCGCCAGTCTCGGTAGGCGCGCTGTAGGTCACATTGGAAATGCTTTCACCACGTGCCTCCATGTCGTCGGCAGCCTGCTCCAGTTGCTCGCCGGATTGAACCTGCACCGTCATCAGCACTTTGGTGACATCATTCTTGACCGCATCAAGCAGTTGCCCGAAAAGCTCGAAGGCTTCGCGCTTGTATTCCTGCTTCGGTTGCTTCTGCGCGTACCCACGCAGATGAATGCCCTGACGCAGATAGTCGAGTGAGCTCAGGTGCTCGCGCCAATGGGTGTCAATGCTTTGCAGCAGCACCATGCGTTCAAACTGGGTGAAATTCTCGCCGCCAACCAGTTCCACCTTTTCGTCAAACACCTTGCCAGCCTCAGCTCGCACGCGCGCCAGCAGGTCTTCATCGGTGATGGCGCTGGCTTCGCTGACCATGCTTTGCAGCGGCACGCCGATTCTCCATTCGTCGGCCAGTATCTTCTCCAGCGCCGGCAAATCCCACTGCTCTTCGACCGATTCGAGCGGCACGTATTGCCGCACCAGATCATTGAAGCAGCCCTCGCGCAAGGAACTTATCTGCGCCGACAGATCCTTGGCGTCAAGTATTTCATTGCGTTGCTGGTAAATCACCTTGCGCTGATCGTTTGATACGTCGTCATATTCGAGGAGTTGCTTGCGCATGTCAAAGTTGCGCGCCTCCACCTTGCGCTGGGCGCTCTCGATGGATCGGGTGACGATGCCGGCTTCAATCGCTTCTCCGTCGGGCATTTTCAGACGGTCCATGATGGCCTTGACCCGGTCACCAGCAAAAATCCGCATCAAGGAGTCGTCCAGGCTCAGGTAAAAGCGCGACGAGCCAGGATCACCCTGACGTCCCGAGCGACCGCGCAGCTGGTTGTCGATCCGGCGTGACTCGTGGCGTTCGGTCGCAATGATGCGCAACCCCCCCAAAGCCTTGACCTGTTCGTGGTCCTTCGCCCACTGTGCGCGGATGGCGTCAATCTGCTGCTGCTTTTGCTGCGCGTCCAGCGCTTCGTCAGCCTCAATTGCCTCGATCGCCTTGCTGACGTTGCCCCCGAGCACAATGTCGGTACCCCGACCGGCCATGTTGGTGGCGATGGTGATCATCTTGAAGCGGCCCGCCTGCGCTACGATCTCGGCCTCTCGCGCGTGCTGCTTGGCGTTGAGTACCTGGTGCGGCAACTTTTCCTTTTCCAGCAACTCCGCCAGAACTTCCGAGTTTTCGATCGAGGTTGTGCCCACCAGCACCGGCTGCCCGCGTTCATGGCACTCGCGGATGTCCTTGATCGCAGCTTCGTACTTTTCGCGCGTAGTCTTGTAAACACGGTCGAGCTGGTCTTCGCGCCGGCTCGGTCGGTTGTATGGCATCACCACCGTCTCCAGACCATAAATTTCCTGAAACTCGTAGGCTTCTGTATCGGCCGTGCCGGTCATGCCCGCAAGCTTGCTGTAGAGACGGAAATAGTTCTGGAACGTGATGGAGGCCATGGTCTGGTTTTCGGCCTGAATGGCGACACCTTCCTTGGCTTCAACCGCCTGATGCAAGCCATCGCTCCAGCGCCGGCCCGACATCAGTCGGCCGGTGAATTCGTCAACAATCACAATCTCGCCGTTCTGCACCACATAGTGCTGATCGCGATGGTAGAGATGGTTGGCACGCAAGGCTGCGTACAGGTGATGCATCAGCGTGATGTTGGCCGGGTCGTACAGGGTGGCACCCTGCGGAATCAGCCCAAGACCCGACAAAATGCGTTCGGCGCTTTCGTGACCCTGTTCAGTCAGAAAGACCTGATGGCTTTTTTCATCCAGCGTGAAGTCACCCGGCTTGGTGATGCCCTCGCCAGTGCGCGGATCTTCCTCGCCTTCCTGTTTGGACAATGATGGCACCACCTTGTTCATGGCGATATAGAGTTCGGTGTGGTCTTCGGCCTGGCCGCTGATGATCAGGGGAGTGCGTGCCTCATCAATCAGGATGGAGTCAACCTCGTCAACGATCGCATAGTTCAAGCCACGCTGGACCCGGTCAGCCACCTCATAGACCATGTTGTCGCGCAGGTAGTCAAAGCCGTATTCGTTGTTCGTCCCGTAGGTGATGTCTGCGCGGTAGGCGGCCTGCTTTTCCTCGCGAGCCATCTGCGGCAGATTGATGCCGACGCTCAAGCCAAGAAAGTTGTAAAGCTTGCCCATCCATTGGGCGTCGCGATTGGCCAGATAGTCATTGACGGTGACGACGTGCACACCTTTGCCGGCAAGTGCGTTCAGGTAGACGGCCAGGGTGGCTACGAGCGTCTTTCCTTCGCCGGTCTTCAATTCGGCGATCATGCCGTTGTGGAGCACCATGCCGCCGA
>CAIYGK010000746.1 GCA_903925725.1 uncultured beta proteobacterium
GAGGTGTCCTTGATGACCTTCAGCGTGGCGTTGGCCTGCTGCATCAGTGGCGGCAGTGCCTCTGAGGAGGCGATGGAGAACTTGCTGATGCCGCTGGCAGCATCGCCCACGCTGGCCAGTGCCGACATCAGGTTTTGCTGGTTGGCGGAGGCCAGCAGCAGGTTGACGCGGCGCGTTGTTTCTTCCAGTTGCGACAGGATCTGCTCGCCCTGATCTGACAGCTTGGACAGCAGGCCTGGCCGCATCGGAATGCGATGGGGCTTGCGCTCGCTGGACTGGAGCGCTTCGCTGGATTCGCCGCTGTCGTCGAGTTGCACGAAGGCCAGACCGGTGACCCCCTGAAAGCCCAGCGTCGCAAAGGTCGATTTCGTGATCGGTGTCTGATCGCTGATCGCGATACGCACCAGCACCTGAGCGCCGCTCTGTGGGTCGAGATCGATGGCTGTCACCTTGCCCACCGGCACGCCTTTGAAGCGGACCGAGGCCTGCGGCTGCAGGCCGGTCACCGCGTCGTGGCTGGCGAGCTCAAAGACGCGTAGTTGGCGACTGTCGCGTGTCAGCCAGACCGCCAATGTGATCAGCAAGGCCAGCAGCAGCAGCACAAAAGTTCCGGCCGCCAGGGCGTGGGATTTGTTTTCCATTGTTGTTCTCTGGTTCCCCTTTTACACCGATGCCGTGCCTGGATGCAACTGGGTAGCGGCGCGTCGACCGCGGGCACCCTGGAAGAATTCGCGTACAAAGGGATGGGCGCAAGCCATCACTTCGGAGCTTGTGCCACTGACAACGATATGTTTGTCTGCCACCACGGCGATGCGCGTGCTCAGTTCAAACAGCGTATCAAGATCGTGTGTCACCATCAGCACGGTCAGACCGAGCTCGCGATGCAGCGAGCGCAGTAACGCACAGAAAGCGTCAGCGCTGTCCGGATCGAGCCCTGCGGTGGGTTCATCGAGCAGCAGGAGCGGCGGGTCCATCACCAGCGCGCGTGCCAGTGCTACCCGCTTGACCATGCCGCCAGAAAGATCGGAGGGCATCTTGTGCGCCTGTGACGGATCCAGTCCAACCATCTGCAGCTTGACCATGGCGACGTCCCGGATCAACGCCGGCGGCAGGGTCTTGAGTTCGCGCAAGGCAAAGGCGATGTTCTCCAGCACCGTGAAGGCAGTGAACAGGGCACCGTGCTGGAACAGCATGCCGACCCGGCTGGCAGCGCCTTCAGCGCCCATTTCGGCGGCCGGGCGGCCCAATACTGTGACGCGTCCGCGCTCTGGCGTTTCGAGTCCGAGGATCTGGCGCAGCAGCACAGTCTTGCCGCTGCCGGAGCCGCCGACAATCGATACCAGTTCGCCTCGCTTGACGATCAGGTCCAGGTCCTGGTGAATCACCGAGGCATGCCCGGCGTTGTGAAACACCGACCAGAGTTTGTGGATCTTGATGACCGGTGCCGTCGTCTGATTCATAGACCGATATCCTTGAAGACGACAGCAAACAGGGCGTCGACCAGGATCACCATCGTGATCGATGTCACCACCGAGGCGGTGGTGCCCTGACCCAGGCTCTCTGTGTTGGGTTTGACGCGCAGGCCGTAGTGGCAGCCGATCAGGGTGATCAGCAGACCGAAGACGATCGACTTGCCAACGGCCAGAGCCAGATTGGAGACTTGCACCGCTCGCGGCAGCGCTTCAAAAAAATAGGCCGGCGTCACGCCCATCACTAGGTTCGATGCCAGCATGCCGCCCATCAGCGCGGCCAGCGTCGTCCAGA
>CAIYGK010000747.1 GCA_903925725.1 uncultured beta proteobacterium
CCCTGAAAGCCCTGCTTCGTGCGTGCGCCCTCTTCGCCAATGTTGAATATCTTCTGCTCGGCTTCATCCAGGATGCTGGCCACTGCCCTCCCCTTCGGGTTGAAAGCATTGGTGCTGATCTCGTCACTGGCACTGACCAGCTTGCGCAGAATCGCGCGCTCTCTGACAATTTCCGCATAGCGGCGAATATTGCCAGCACTGGGAACATACTGGGCGAGAGCATTGAGATAGGCCAGACCGCCAATTTCCTCTGCCTTGCCATGCCCCAACAATTGTTCAAACACGGTGATGACGTCAGCCGGTCGGGCAAGGTTGATCAACGTACCAATTGCAGCGAACACCATGCGATGCTCAAATCGGTAAAAATCACTTTCCTGCAGCAGGTCACTGACCCGATCCCAGGCCCCGTTATCCAGCAGCAGACCGCCCAGGACACTGGACTCGGCTTCGATCGAGTGCGGCGGAATGCGCAATTGCGCTACTTGTCGGTCCTGACCATAGTCATCGGACACAGCAGAAAGTACAGCGGACATGGATGTTTCCTTGGACCCTTGATACTACGCCAACGACTCATTGACGTCGAGTGAAAGGCTGGGCAAAAGCGCTTGACAGACTGTGCACAAGCTGTGGGAAATGCGAAAAGGAACTGACCGGGCAACAAAAAGGCCACCGGGGCTTGATAACCCCGGTGGCCCGCAAGACTTGCGCTTGTCTAGACGGTTTCGCCGTAGACAGAAACCGTGATGTCGACGACCACGTCGGTGTGCAGCGCCACACTGACGGTGCTGTCACCAACCACCTTGATCGGACCGTTTGGCATCCGGATCTGTGCTTTGGCTACCTGGTAACCATTCTTGGTCAGTTCCTCGGAGATGTCGGCATTGGTAACAGAGCCGAACAGACGGCCATCAACGCCAGCCTTCTGGGTTAACTTGACCGTAGTTCCTGAAAGTTTCTCACCCAATGCCTGGGCTGTGGCCAACTTGGCTGCCGCAGCTTTTTCGAGTTCGGCGCGCTTGGCTTCGAACTCCTGCTTGGCTGTAGCCGTCGCGCGACGGGCGCGTCCCGAAGGGATCAGAAAATTGCGTGCATAACCGTCCTTGACGCGAACTATTTCACCGAGATTGCCAAGGTTGACGACCTTGTCGAGCAGAATTATTTGCATGGTCGTTTTCCTTAGATTTTGTGCTGATCGCTATAGGGCAACAGCGCGAGGAAACGCGCGCGCTTGATAGCGGTATTGAGTTGACGCTGAAAAATGGCACGGGTACCGGTCAAGCGAGCCGGAATGATCTTGCCATTTTCTGCTATGAAATCACGCAAAGTGTCAATGTCCTTGTAATCGATCTCTTCGACACCGGTCACGGTAAAGCGACAAAAGCGCTTGCGCTTGAACAGCAGGTTCTGCGCGGGGCGCTTCGGGCGCTTGTCTTTATTGTTAAAACGTTTTGGTCCGGCCATGATGGACTCCTTAAATATTTACGATTCGTTAATCTGGTTGAAATTCTTGAATGTGAAACACAACATTCTTGCCATTGCGCGGTGTTGCCAGAAAACCATTGAAATTCCAGCTACTGCCCACTTCCTGCCTTGCCAATCGCTCAGCGACTGCACCAAATGCCAGGGCCTTTACAAGTGCCTTGACCTGTCTGGTTTGCCCAGCCTGGTCGATCTCTGACTCGTGATCAAGCCTCAAATTCAGTGCCGGCAAGCCAACTGGCGTATAGCGTAGAGAATCGACCTCGGCAATACAGGCTGCCAATACAAGATGGTTGACGTGTTGCTTCACACTCCCGTCCAAGATCCTTGCCGTTAAGCTTGGTACTCAGCTTGTTGAGTCTTGCGCGCGTCTTCACGCTCCACGGTTTTCATCATGGAAGAAGGTCCTGTATCCGCCTTCTTCTTCGAAACCGTCAGGTGACGCAGCACTGCATCATTGAACTTGAATGCATGTTCCAGTTCAACCATCACAGCCTGGTCAGCTTCGATGTTGACACAAAGATAGTGGGCCTTGGCCAGTTTGTTGATCATGTAGACCATCTGCCGACGGCCCCAATCCTCGACACGATGCACTTTTCCGCCGCCGGCAGTGATCATGCCCTTGTACCGTTCCAGCATGGCTGGAACCTGCTCGCTCTGATCCGGATGAATCATGAGAATGATTTCATAGTGACGCATTAACTCTCCTTGTGGATAGCCCGGAACCGGGCAAAAAAGCCACCCTCAGCGTCTAGATGGGGTGTGGCAAGGTGAACCGGGAATTATAGCCGAATGGCGTCTGGCAGCGTTGCAGGCTTCTCATGTGATGCAGCGGGGTGCGAGAGCAAGCTGACAAGCACAATAACTGCCGTACCTGCCGAGATGCCGAACACGCCGGCAGAGACCGGCAGGATTCCAAACCAGAGGCCGCTTCCCGTCAATCCAAGTGCCGCCCGGACCTGGATCGAATTGATGGCAATGTAGTAAATTGTCAGACCAAGGCCCGTCACCATGCCTGCAGTGGCCGCCAGTGCCGTAGCTCTGTGCCAGAAAACTCCCAGCACCATCGCCGGGACAAACGCGGCCCCGGCGAGCGAAAACGAGGCCGACACCAGATAAAGGATATCCGCCGGACGCTGCGCCGCTGTGTAGGCGGCGACCAGCGCGACAACAAGCAAAGCAAATTTTGACAGCATGACCCGCCTTACTGCTCCAGCCTGATCGTTCTCACCGCGAAAGAAAAAATCATGTGCCAGCGCATTACCAATCGTCAGCAACAAACCATCTGCCGTTGACAGGGCCGCCGCCAAGCCACCGGCCGCTACCAGACCAGAGACGACGTAAGGCATTCCGCCGAGCTCAGGTGTCACCAGCATCACAATATCCGCACCAAGTTTGAGCTCGGAGAACTGCAGGATGTGGTCGCCATTGACGTCACCGACAGAAATCAGGGTTGGATCCACTTTGGCCCATTGGGCAATCCAGGCCGGAAGCGAATCAATGTTCTGCCCAACCAGATGACTCATTACCTCAAACTTCACGAGGACCGCCAGAGCCGGCGCCGAGATATAAAGCAGCGCAATGAAAAACAGGGACCAGGCGACCGAAGTCCGCGCCTCAGCCACCGTACGTGTTGTAAAGAAACGCGTCAGCAAATGGGGTAAACCCACCGTGCCGACCATCAGACAGAACATGAGTGCCAGAAAGTTGCGTCGGGTGAGTTCAAAGGCCTGCTGTTCTTCTGCACTCCCTGCGGGATCACCAGCAAAGGGCTTGACATGCGTCGGCATGCCACCCAGAGGTTTGGCGCGTTCCTGGTTCTCCTGCATCGCGTGGCTCCAGCGCTCACGCGCCGAGACCTGATCCTTTGGCAATGCCGCAAGTTCACGACGCGCCAGAACCACGACGGATTCATCAGCATGTCGCTCATTCAACAGTCGAATGCGCTCCCGCAAGTCCTTGCGATCATGGTCCAACGCAGCCTCGACGTTCTGCAACTTGACTTCATAGTCACGCGCCCGACGGGCATATTCGTGAGTTACTTCCAACTCAGCTGGCGATGCCAGCAGTTGTTGCTCCAAGGCAGTGATTTTCGGCAACTGCTGACCGTAGACAAAAGGTGCCAGAGGATTTCCAAGTTGCTGATAAGCGAGCCAGGAAACCGGTATCAAAAAGGCAAGAATCAATACAACGTACTGAGTCACCTGGGTCCAGGTGACAGCCCTCATGCCGCCCAGGAACGAGCAAACCAGCACGCCACCGAGCCCGAGCAAAATACCAATTTCGAATTGCACGCCGGTCAGGCGTGAAGCAATCAGTCCTACGCCGTAGATTTGCGCCACGACGTAGGTGAACGAACACATGACGGCTGAAAGAGCAGCAATCATTCTTGGCCCGCGGCCACCATAGCGCAGGCCAAAATAGTCAGGCACAGTGTACAGGTCCAGCTTTCGCAAGTAGGGTGCCACCAGCAGTGCCAGCAGGCAGAAACCGCCGGTCCAGCCCAGCACGTAAACCAGACCGCCGGGCTGGGCCGGCGTGCCAGAGAAGCCCTGCAGGTAGAGTCCACCGGCCATGCTGATGAAGGACGCCGCACTCATCCAGTCAGCCGCTGTGGCCATCCCGTTGTAGAGCGCAGGTACATTACGTCCGGCAACGTAGTACTCGGCAGCGTCGGAAGTACGACCGTAGATGCCGATCGCGGCGTACAGGCTGACCGTGGCGATCAGAAACGTCGCTCCGACCCAGGACTTCTTCAGACCCCATTTCTCAGCCAAGGCCAGCGCTGCAAGGAACAGCAGCAGACAAACGACGTATAACGCAAATTTTCGATGCAACCTGCCCTTGTAGGCTTCATATAGGGGGTCGATGACGGCCCCCGCTTTATCGCGCTTGTTGGCCAGCCACGCAAACAGCGCTACGATCGCGATGAAGATAAAGACGCTGCCCTGCGCCGCGAACCAGTAGCCCAGCGGCCAGCCGTTGACGATCACCTGCAGATCATTGGCAAAAAAGACAACGCCAAACGACGCTGCGAACCACACCGTCAAAAGCGCGCCCTGCAGACGAAAGCTGCCCCCCATGTCTACTTTCCGGCCAGCCTTTGCCAGGTCGTGATCACGGAATCCGGATTCAGGGAAATGGATGAAATGCCTTCTGCAGTCAACCATTCGGCAAAGTCAGGATGATCGCTGGGTCCCTGGCCGCATATACCGATGTACTTGCCCTGCGTCTTGCAGGCGGAAATGGCAAGCTTGATCAGCGCCGTTACCGCCGGATCACGCTCGTCAAAATCGGCAGCCAATAATTCCAGACCAGAATCCCG
>CAIYGK010000748.1 GCA_903925725.1 uncultured beta proteobacterium
CCAAGCGTGTTGTAGCCCCAATAATTGGTTTGCCCGCGCTGTGTCAGGGCCGGCTCATCCAGACAATACTGCACTGGTAGCAGCGACAGCGTCGTGACGCCCAGTGATTTGAAGTGAGCCACGGCGGCCGGATGCGCCAGCGCCGCATAAGTCCCCCGCAGGGCTGCCGGAATGCCGGGATGCGTCTTGCTGAAACCCTTGACGTGCACTTCATAGAGGACCAGATCGGTCACGGCATGCCGCGGTGCGTTCTGGTAGCCCGGCGCCACGCTGATGGGCACGGCAACCCGTGCCTTGAGCGCTGTTGCGGCGTTCTCCTGCGCGTCGCCCTGATAGCACCCGACGATTTCGCGGGCGTTCGGGTCCAGCAGCAAGCGCTTGGCTTTGAACCTGTTGCCGACCCGTGGATCGTCAACACCGTGTGCGCGCAAGCCGTAAATCAATCCCGGTCCGACGCCGGCAAGAAAGCCGTGAAAAACACCATCGTCCGGGCCGAACAGGTCGCAGCGCTGCAATTCATGCCTGCCCTGGGCATCAAACAGGCACAGCTCGATGCGCTGGGCGTGCATCGAAAAGACGGCGAAATTGACACCACCGTCGCGCACATGAGCGCCCATCGGTTCATGCCGACCTTCTGACCATTCGGATGCGGGAGTCATGCCGACACCAGAAAGATCGTCGCCAATGGCGGCAAGGTGAGGCAGAGCGAGCATGAGCGTCCGTGGCTGCCAATTGCTTGCGTCGGCAGCGCTGCTGCGCCCTGTCCCTGATTGCTGCCGCCGTAATAGGCGGAGTCGGTATTGAGGACTTCGCGCCAGCACAGCACACCCGGCGGTACACCAAGACGGTAGCCAGTGTGCAGCACGGGTGTCAGGTTGCTCACGACAAGCACCATCGCTTCCTGCTCATCGCGTCTGAGCCAGGCGAACACCGATTGCTCGCGGTCGTCGGACACCAGCCACTCAAAACCGCGCGCCTCGCAGTCCAGACGGTGCAGTGCAGGCTGCGCGCGGTACAGAAAATTGAGGTCACGCACCAGTCGCCCAACGCCGGCGTGCCGCTCGTCCTTGAGCAGCGCCCACGGTAGTTGCGCATCGTGGTTCCACTCAAATGGCTGCGCGAACTCCTGACCCATGAACAGCAGCTTCTTGCCGGGATGCCCCCACATGAAGCCATAGTAAGCACGCAGGTTGGCAAAACGCTGCCACTCGTCGCCAGGCATTTTTGCCAGCAGCGAGCCCTTGCCATGCACTACTTCGTCGTGCGACAGGGGCAGCACAAAATTCTCGCTAAAGGCATAAAGCAGACCGAAAGTCATCTTGTCATGATGCCAGCGGCGATGCAGCGGATCCTCGCGCATGTAGCGCAAGGTGTCGTTCATCCAGCCCATGTTCCACTTGTAATGAAAACCCAGCCCGCCCGCGCTGGTCGGTGCCGAGACGCCAGGAAACGAGGTCGACTCTTCGGCGAGGGTAATGGCACCGGGAGCATCGGCGCCAATCTGTTCATTGATCCGGCGCAGCAGGGAAATTGCTTCGAGATTCTCGCGACCACCCTGGGCGTTGGGCAGCCACTGCCCCGCCGGGCGGGAGTAGTCACGGTAAAGCATCGAAGCCACGGCGTCCACGCGCAACCCGTCCACACCGTGGCGCTCGGTCCAGTAGAAAGCGCTGGCGGCAAGAAAGTTGCGCACTTCATTGCGCCCAAAGTTGTAGATCAGCGTATTCCAGTCGCGGTGAAAGCCTTCGCGCGGATCAGCATATTCGTACAGCGCCGTACCA
>CAIYGK010000749.1 GCA_903925725.1 uncultured beta proteobacterium
GCTCTGCCCATTCGTCATGCCTTCGAGAGCTTCCCTGCGCTGGGTTGCCAGTGCGCCGTTGTAGCTGATGTGGATGCAGCGCGGCTGGCCGGCAGAGTTGCGTTCGAGGATGAGCTGGTCAAATGGAAGATGTGATATTAGTCTTATCCAGTCAAAGATTATCCGGTACATGGTAGGCATAGAGTCGAAATCTGCCGCACTATTTAATCCCAGGTAGAGATGCTGGCTGTCAGGGGCACCGCCAACGCGCTGGTTGTGCTCGGGGGTGCGGTAGCCGTCATGCACATTCACCGGGCCGAACTGGGCGCGTATAGGCTCCAGCAAGAGGGTGCAGAGTTGGACAGCGTTAGCGATGATCAGGGGGTCGCACCCAACCACGCCAAGTTCTGTATCTGCGAAATGTGGGGTCAGTTGCATAGTCTCTCCAATCTCACCGGGGCCGTTTCCGACCCCGGTTGTGCGCGGGCTCCGTACACACTCCTGTAAACGTGCCGCGCAACCTCGTTACGACGCCGGCGCGGGTGCGGGCGCCGGGGGAGCGAGAGCTGCTGTCACTGCGGCCGCGTTCGCTGCTGCTGACTTGGCAAGTGCTTCAAGCTGGTTTGCAATCTCCAGAACTGCCGGGTCTTCGGTGCTGAGTCCTGCCACTTGTGCTTGGAGTGATGCGATTGAAGCCTGATCGGCTTGAAGGGCTGCGATGATCTGGTTGTCGGCCGCAGTCTCGGCGGTGACGCCTGCTGCGAGGTCGGTTTCGGCTTGGGTTACTGCTGCGAGTCCTGCGGGAACGGTTGCCATGATTTTCTCCATTTTGTTGAGTTTGTAAATGACATAGCCCTGCGCTAACACCAGGACCGCTGCGAGAAGGTCGATTACCTTCATCTCTTCTCCATCCGCGCAACCGACTGCCCAGGCGCGGGCGGTGTCGGCACGGCAATCTGATACACATAGTAGCCCGTGATGACCTGCGGCGGGATCTGAAAGCTGAGAATGTTTGTCCCGAACGGTCCCTGCCCCGGCGCGGTGAACGGAATCACAATCGAGCTTGCCCCAGTCCCATCTGGGCTGCTCACGGTCAGAATACAGACTTGGCTGGCGGCTGGGATCAGGTTCGCGGGCACGGTCACAGTCACTTGCGATGCGTTGGAATCGCCCCCAAGTTGCGCCAGAGGGCAGTTCACGGGGTCATTCGTCGCCCAGATCGGAACAAAGCCCGCTGGCAGCGTTGTGGGGAAGCCGAACTGCCCTTTAGGGAATGCTGCGAAGAGTCCTGTCTGACTGGGGAGCAGCCCTGCGCCCGGCGACGGTTGCGCCGCCGTGAGCCTCTGGACAGCCGCCGTGAGGTCCGTTACCGCCTGCTGGAGCTTGGCGAGTCCGGGTTGCTGCGCTTGGCAGGGCAGGCAGAGGGCGAGGATAAGGAGCTTACGCATTGTCGTGCATCCTTCCTTGCGCCTGAAACTCCAGCAGGCATTCCACCGAGCGGTTGTGCGGAAACCAGAGGTAGTGCGGCAGATCGTTCAACCATTGCCGCGCCGCCATGTACTCGCCGAGCTTCTCAAGTCCAGTGCGCAATGCTGTGTTGTTTCGGCCTACCGCTCTATGCCGCCGCCTGTAGGCGCGATTCCACTTCGCTTTCTGCTCCTGCGGCGTCTTCGCCTTGCGCATGTTCCATGGGATGTACGGTGCCATCAGTTACCTCTCAGCACTTTCGAGGGCTTGCAGGCCGGGGTCAGGCATTACTTCCATGTCACTTTCTTCCAACGATCAGGACGCTTGCGGTCGAGGCGGATAGATGCGACCACGTAGAATATACCGCCAGCTACACAGCCACCACGCCAGCGCGAGGGTTCGCGGCTACTGCATCATTCCACGCCTTACGGAACTGCGCCTCGACCGAATGGAAAATGCTGCGATGGAAAGTGGGCACAAGAACCTGCACCTTTTCAGATGTCTCTGCCGCAATATGCGCCTGGTACACGCCGATATCGGTGATGCCAGCCGGAGCCGGCGAATTAGCCATCAGAATGCCTATGATGGTTACGAGGGCTGCTTCGATGATCTGCTCAAACACGAGCACGGTCGAAGGCAGCGGCAACGTGTTGAAGACGGATTGGAATGCGCCGATGATCTGGATGACGTTCTGCGCATTAGTGCCGGACTTCCACGTTTGCAAGGCTGCCAGCGCCGCGTTATAGGCGTTGATTGCAGCAATGCCGTTGGGGGTGTCGATCTGGCCTGTGGCTGTCAACAGGCTCTTAAGGGTTGGCTCCAAGGCTGCCATCAAATTGGCTGCCGTCACTGCTGCGTTTGGACACATGTGCTGCTCCTTTACTACTACTCGGTTGTAGACGCTTCCACGGCTGGTTCCTTCAAATTTAGGGACTTAGGTACTTGAGTCCCTTTGCGGTTATCTGCCATGAAACTGCGCGCTGACTGCTTCCGACATCTCTTCAATATCGGCATCGGTTGCCTTTCGCAGGGTTACCCATTGGCCGTCTGGATGGCGGAAGAGAATCCATCCCGCAAGTTCATGTTTAGAGTCGGGATAGCAATACATCATCTCTTTTCCGTTCGACTCGAAGCGCAAAGGCACAACAGCCAACTTGCGCCTAACGATTTCGTCCTGCTCTTTGCGATAATTCCGCTGTTCCGCCGTCATTTCATTCCTTTCTCGACGCCAAGGGACTCAAATATGTAATTCCCCAAATTTAGGGATTTATATACATGACTCCCTTACCTCATCAGGTCTGAGAGCGCTACTGAGAAGTTCTTTTGTTA
>CAIYGK010000750.1 GCA_903925725.1 uncultured beta proteobacterium
AGCCCGTCAGCGTGGACCTTGCAGGCCTCCTTGCCCACCACCTCGTCAGTGAGAATGGCCGGAAACGCGCCCGCCAGATCCCAGGTCTGGAAGAAGGGACCCCAGTCGATGAATTGCGCCAGTTCAGCGAGGTCGAAGTTCCGGAAGACGCGGCGCCCAAGGAACTTTGGCCGGACCGGTGCGAACTGAGTCCAGCCCACCGGCGTCTTGTTGGCGCGCGCCTTGCTGAGTGGCCACAGCGGCATCTGCTTCTTGCTGGCATGCTGCTGGCGCACGCGGGCGTAATCGGTCTGGATTTCCTCAACATAGCTGCCGGCCTGATCCGACAGCAGCGCTTGCGCCACGCCGACGCTGCGCGAGGCGTCCGGGACATAAATGACCGGCCCTTCATAGTGCGGCGCAATCTTGACCGCGGTGTGGACGCGTGAAGTGGTGGCGCCACCAATCAGCAACGGAACCTTCCTGCTGCGGAAGTACTCGTCTTTCTGCATCTCGCTGGCCACATAAGTCATCTCTTCCAGGCTGGGCGTGATCAGGCCAGACAGGCCAATCATGTCAGCGCCTTCGGCCTTGGCACGGGCCAGAATCTCGTGGCAGGGCACCATGACCCCCATATTGACCACATCATAGTTGTTGCACTGGAGCACCACTGTGACGATGTTCTTGCCGATGTCATGCACATCGCCCTTGACCGTGGCAATCACCACCTTGCCTTTAGTCTTGACATCGCGGCCGGCGGCTTCGTCCAGGCGCTTTTCTTCCTCGATGTAGGGAATCAGGTGCGCTACCGCCTGCTTCATGACACGGGCACTTTTCACGACCTGCGGCAGAAACATCTTGCCCTGACCAAACAGGTCGCCGACGATGTTCATGCCGGCCATCAGCGGACCTTCAATCACGTGCAGGGGCCGGCCGCCCCTGGCCAGCACGGCCTGGTAGGCCTCTTCGGTATCAGTCCTGATGAAGTCGGTGACGCCGTGCACCATGGCATGACTCAGGCGTTGTTCCACGCTTGCCGGGTGTTCGGCTGTGCCGCGCCACTCCAATCGCTTGCTCTCGTCTTTGGCGGCACCCTTGGCGCCCTCGGCAATTTCCACCAGACGTTCGCCAGCGTCGGCGCGGCGGTTCAGAACCACATCTTCGACGCGCTCGCGCAGCACCGGCTCCAACTCGTCGTAAACGCCGACCATGCCGGCGTTGACGATGCCCATGTCCATGCCGGCGGCGATGGCGTGGTACAGGAAAACCGTGTGAATAGCCTCGCGCACGGGGTCGTTGCCGCGAAAGGAAAAGCTCACGTTCGACACACCGCCCGACACCTTGGCGCCGGGCAGGTTCTGCTTGATCCAGCGTGTGGCGTTGATGAAGTCCACCGCGTAGTTGTTGTGCTCCTCAATGCCGGTGGCGATGGCGAAGATGTTGGGGTCGAAGATGATGTCCTCGGGTGGAAAGCCGACTTCGTCCACCAGAATGCGGTAGGCGCGCTGGCAGATGTCGATCTTGCGCTGGTAGCTGTCGGCTTGGCCCTGCTCGTCAAACGCCATGACCACCGCAGCCGCGCCATAGCGGCGCAGCAAGCGGGCCTGGCGCAAGAAAGAGTCAACGCCTTCCTTCATGCTGATCGAATTCACCACCGCCTTGCCCTGCACACAGCGCAGGCCGGCTTCGATCACGCTCCACTTGGAGGAGTCGATCATCACCGGTACCCGGGAAATGTCGGGCTCGGAGGCGATCAGGTTGAGGAAGCGCACCATGGCTGCCTGACTGTCGAGCATGGCCTCGTCCATGTTGATGTCGATGATCTGCGCGCCGTTCTCGACCTGCTGGCGTGCCACGGCGAGCGCCTGCTCAAACTCGCCATTGAGAATCATGCGGGCAAAGACCTTGGAGCCGGTCACGTTGGTGCGCTCGCCGATGTTGATAAATGAAGCAGTCGGGGACCGACCTTCCGTTCTGTCCTCAACCGGACAGGAAGCGCCAACAGTCACGGGCTCCAGGCCGGACAATCTCATAGGGGGAATAAACGTATTGGACATGCGCCTCACCTGTAGACCTGAAAAAAAGCAGGTGAGCGTCGTTCAAAGTCATCCAAGCCTGACGGGCGAATCGACCCGCTGCAACGCTCCTTGGATGGGACGGATTTTAAGCTGCCCGCTCCACCTCTCCTTTGATGCCACGACAGCTTTCAGTCGGAACCTTGAAGCGTCTGCACTGCAAGCTTGAGAACGACCTTGCGCACGGACGTCGGCGCGCCAATCGCACAATTGGGCCGATGGACATCCCATGGAAAGAAGATCGCATACATGCCAGCGCTCATGAGCAGGTCGGTTTCATTGGGCACGTCTGCGTAATGAATTACATCCCGGTCCGCCAGCCGATCTTCGAGCACGGTCAGACCCTCGACCAGTCGTGCGCAGCCTATCAACTCCTCGCCGCTGACCATGTACTGAACGTCGATGTGATTTCTATGGGCTTCCGGGCGTCGCTGGTTTTTGGGTTCCGTCTGGTATTCGTTCAGCATGCCGTAGAGTCGGTCGCCGTCGATCGCGAACTGCCCGGGCTTCACATTGGAAAAGTCGGTGGCCTTCAGATAGGCAAGCGCTTTTTGTAGCGCCGGCGCAAGCGCGGCGCTATCCTGGTCGATCTGGTTGAGGTGGCTCAAGATCATGTTGTTTCTTCTTGTTCTGCAAAGTTCATCTGCTACAGGGAGCCGTATTTTTCGAATGCCTCTTTGACCGATACGCCGGAGCGCAGTTCTTTGCGCATTCCACTCTCGCGCTCAAAGACATCTTCCGCAGCCACAAGAACTTCCATGATGAGGTCCTTGGGAACGATCACCACACCGTCCGTGTCACCGAAGACAAAGTCTGAAGGATGGATCACGGTGTTGCCGATCTTGATGGCGACTTGCCACTCCTGGATATCCCAGCGGCCGATCGAACTTCCGGGGCATTTGAATTTGGCAAAGACTGGATAGTTCATTTCGTCGATGAACCCCACGTCGCGCACACCGCCGTCCACCACCGCGCCCATGCAGCCGCGTTCCCTTGCCGCAGTCGACATGATTTCGCCCCAGTGAGCCGCACCCGTGTGTCCACCACAGGACCAGACGGAAACCGTATTGGGTGTGATGCTGTCCAGCATGGCCAAGCGCTTGTGCGTGTCATTGGCCGTGCTGTCGGCACACGGGTAACCCTGGCCGGTAAACGCCAATCCTGAAACACGCCCGACCTTGGTGAAAGAGGTGATGTAGTAGGGCAGCACCTGATCCCGCAGCCCCCTCTTGTCCAGCATGTCAGCGATGGCCCCGGTATAGAGGCGGTTGTAGCGGTCGCAAACTTCTTTCATGTTCATGGAAATTGGTCCTTTCAAAATACCAAGAAACCTGGCCTGTTCATCATGGCAGGAACGTTGATCAGCCTGGCGGCAGATGGAACAGTCCGACCGGTGGCTGACCGGCCAAAGCGTCCAGCAGGTTGCTGGTAGCCAGCACGGCCATCGCGCGTCGGGTTTCCAGCGTCGCCGAGCCAATGTGCGGTAAGGCAGTCACTTTGGGGTGCGTGCGCAAGGGCGAGTCCAGCGGCAGGGGCTCGGTGGAAAAAACGTCCAATCCGGCTGCCCGGAGGCTGCCGTGGTCAAGTGCGTTCAGCAAGGCATCTTCCTGCACGATGGCGCCACGGGCGCCGTTGACAAAGATCGCACCTGATTTCATCAAGCCAAATTCACGCGCGCCCATCAGGCCTCGGGTTTCGTTGGTTAGTGGCAGAACGACGGCGACAATGTCAGAGTGCTGCAGCAACTCGTCCAGCGATGCTGGGCATACCTTGCCCATGAGTTCGGGCAGCTCCCCGGCCACATCAACTGCTTGCAGGTTGTAATAGAGCACGGGCATACCAAAGCCCAGTGCGGCGCGGCGAGCCAGTGCCCGACCGATGCGGCCAAAGCCCAGGATACCGAGCGTCTTGCCATGCACGTCGGAACCAAACAACTCTTCACCGATACTGCTTGTCCAGCGACCTTCGCGCACCAGATTGGCCAGCTCGACCAAGCGTCGGCTACTGGCCATGATGAGTGAAAAAATCGTATCGGCAGTCGTTTCGGTAAGCACGCCAGGTGTGTGGCACAGTTTGATACCACGCGCTGCCAGTGCCTGCAGGTCGTAATTGTCCACGCCGACCGACACACTGGAGATGACCTCAAGTCGCGGCGCGCGATCCAGCAGGTCAGGGCCTATGGGAAAGCTCGAACCAATCATGCCTTGCGTCGCGTTCAGCGCTGCACCGAAGACGCTGAGCTCGGCCGGTACCCGCGGGTTGGCCACAGTGACATCGTGCAGCGCTTGCAATCGCGCGAGCTGGTCAATCGGCAGTTCCCGAAATACCAAAACCTTCTTGCGTGGTGCAGACTCCGTTGGCCCGAGCATGTTCAGAGCCTTGCCTTGCTCAATTCGGCGCGGGTCGGCAGGCCTTCGCTGTCACCCAAAACCTGAACGACAAGCGAACCAATCCAGGCTCCGCGCTTGACGGCTTCGGGCACACTCAGGCCGTCCAGCAGCGCGCTGATGACACCTACGGCAAAGCCGTCCCCTGCGCCAACGGTGTCCACCACCTTGGCTACAGGAAAACCTGCGACGTAAGCACTGCCCGCGTCGCCATCAAAATAAGCGCCCTGGCTTCCCAACTTGACGGTGACCAGCCTGGCGCCGCGATCGCGGTAATAGCGGGCAATACCTTCGGGGCTTTGTTCGCCTGTCAAGAAGCGGCCTTCTTCCAGACCTGGAAGCACCCAGTCGGCGTGCATCGCCAAAGCATTGATGGATGTGCGCATCAACTCGGGCGTAGCCCACAGTGTCGGGCGCAGATTGGGGTCAAACGATACGCTGCGACCAGCACCGCGCATGATCTTCATGGTGTCGTGAGCAGCGGCCAAGGTAGTGGCCGATAGGGCAGCAAAGACGCCAGTGGCATGCAGATGGCGGGCGCCGAGCAGCCATTCCTGATCCACGTCTGCGATACCCATGTGGCTGGCGGCAGAGCCCTTTCGGTGGTATTCGATCTGCGGATCACTGCCGTCGGCGACCTGGCCCTTGAACTGAAAACCTGTGTTCTGCGTGGCATCACACGCGACGCGCGAGCAGTCGATACCTTCCCTGGCCATGGCAGCGAGCAAATAGCGACCCATGGAGTCGGTGCCAAGGCGGCTGGACCAGCCGACCCGCAGGCCCAAGCGCGCCAGGCCAATAGCCACGTTGGTCTCGGCCCCGGCGGTGCGCTTGTAAAACATTTCGGCCTGCTCCAGTGGACCAGGTCGGTCCGCTACCAGTAGCATCATGGCTTCGCCAAACGTAACAACGTCAAGTGCAGGGTTCATGAGACGGCATGCTGCGAATTGAGGATTTGACCCAGGAAATTGCGGGTCGCTTCATGCTGCGGGTTGCTGAAAAACTGGTCTGGTGGCGCTTGTTCCACGATCCTGCCATCGGCCATGAAAATCACGCGATCAGCCACACTGCGCGCAAAGCCCATTTCGTGGGTGACGCAGAGCATGGTCATGCCATCATCGGCAAGACTGATCATGGTGTCGAGCACCTCCTTGACCATCTCGGGATCCAGCGCCGAAGTGGGCTCGTCGAACAGCATGATCTTGGGGGTCATGCACAGCGCACGGGCGATGGCTACCCGCTGCTGCTGGCCGCCTGAGAGTTGGCTTGGGTATTTTTGCGCCTGCTCCGGAATGCGCACACGTTGCAGGTACTTCATCGCAATGGTCTCTGCGGCCTCACGGCTCAGGCCGCGTGACTGCATCGGTGCGAGTGTGCAGTTTTCCAATATGGTCATGTGGGGAAAGAGGTTGAACTGCTGGAATACCATTCCCACTTCCTGGCGCACCGAATCCACATTGCGCCCACCGGCTGTCAGGTCAATTCCGTTGACCACAATGCGGCCTTTCTGTACGGTCTCCAGGCGGTTGATGCATCGAATCAAGGTCGACTTGCCGGAGCCCGAAGGCCCACAAACCACGATTCGTTCCCCGGCTGCGACAGTCAGGTTGATATTGCCAAGAACCTGAAACTTGCCATACCACTTGTCAACCGATTCCATCTCGATGATGGGCTGGACGGCGCGGGCTGGCGGGCTCGGGGATTGCATTGCCTGTGTCACAACGAAGTCCTGGCTCAGGCTTATTGCATTTTTGGCAGGTCGGTTTCCAGCCACTTGCGGTACAGCTTGTTAAGTTCGCCGTTGGCAGTGTTCTTTGCAACGAAATCATCGACCGTCTTGAGCAACTCGGCCTGGCCCGGTCGCAGAACGATACCCATGACTTGCTGGCGCAGCAGGAATTTGTTTTCATAAGTGTTTGCGGGCGCGCGCTTGTCGATTTGTGCCGCCACCGTGGTCGAGCAGCCAATCGCGTCCACCTGGCCCGACATCAAGGCCTGCATGCCCGATGCGTCATCGTCGAAGCGGCGAATTTCTGTTCCCTCCGGTGCGATGGCGGTGAGTGCAACGTCCTGGGTGCTGGCACGGGCGACACCAATGCGCTTGCCTTTGAGGTCGGCTGGCGTTTTGATGCTGACCTTCCTGTCACCGTACAGGATGACGCTGGCAGCGGCATAGGGCTTGGAAAACTGGACCTGCTTGGCACGCTCGGGCGTGATCGCCAGTGAGGCAACCAGCAAATCAACCTTGTTGGTCAACAGGAATGGAATGCGATTGGGGCCGGTCACAGGTACAAGATTGAGCTTGACACCCAGATCCTTGGCCAGCAGGCGCGCGACATCGGCGTCATAGCCATCGGGCTGGTTGCTGGCATTGGTGGTGCCGTAAGGCGGAAAGTCAATCAGCATGCCGATGGTCACCTCGCCTTTCTTCTGGATGTCTGCAGCGGTTTGCGCGCTGGCCGGGACAGTCCAGGCCGACAGGGTGGCAGCAAGACCGATGGCCAGGGCGGTGTTTGTGAAGAGGCGGCGATGTAGCGGTTTGATCATGATGAGGTCTCCGGGGTTGAAGTGAAATTACAGGGAAGGAAAGAAGCGTTCAAGGTGCCATTGCCACAGCCTGTCGACGCTCCATGCGAGCAGCCAGCAGTGACAGGGGCCAGCACAGGACAAAATAGATTGCAGCAACGACGCTGAAGACGATCAAGGGCTGGAACGTGGCGTTATTGATAATTTGCCCGGATCGGGTGACTTCGGCAAAGCCGATGATGGCGGCCAGCGAAGTACCCTTGATGATTTGTACCATGTAACCGACCGTTGGGGCCACGGCGATCTTGAAAGCCTGCGGCAGAATCACGTAGCGCATGCGCGGGACGTAGCGCAAGTTCAGCGCCGACGCTGCCTCCCATTGCCCGCTTGGGATGGCTTCGATGCAACCGCGCCAGATCTGCCCCAGAAATGCACTGCTGTTGAGGATGAGCGCTACCCCGGCAGCGATCCATGGGTTGATGTTCATTCCCAGCACGGGCGCACCGAAAAACACGAGAAACAGTTGGAGCAACAGCGGTGTTCCCTGAAAAAGCTGGATAAAGCCACCCGCCAGCATCTGACCCAGGCGGCTCTCACTGGTTCGGCTTAGTGCTATGACCAGGCCGCCAATGGCACCACCGGTAAAAGCGATCATCGAGAGCGCCACCGTCCACTTGGCTGCCTCCAGAATGAACAGGAACTCGGAAAAGCCAAAGGTGCGCATCAGATTTGCTATCTTCCGGCTGGGTAATTCAGGGTGCGGCGAAAGATCGCCCGGAACAGGGCTGAAAACAAGAGGGCCAGCACCAGATAGATGACAGCTACCACGATGTAGATTTCAAAGCTGCGAAAAGTTTGCGACTGCAGATTGGCTGCGACCGAGGTCAGGTCGTCGGCTGAAATGGCTGAGACGACGCTGGAACTGAGCATCAGCAGGATGAACTGGCTGGTGAGCGCCGGATAGACCGCGCGCAATGCCGGTTTCAAAATCACAAAGCGAAATATCTGGTGGCGCTTGAGGTCCAGAGCCAGACCGGCTTCGATCTGGCCTCTGGGTATGGACTCGATGCCGGCGCGGATGATCTCGGTCGCGTAAGCGCCCAGATTGACGACCATGGCGGTCAGGGCCGCAGTATGCGCGGACCAGCGCAAGCCTATGGCCGGCAGGGCAAAAAAGAAAAAGAAGAGTTGCACCAGAAACGGCGTATTGCGGATAAGCTCAATGTAGGAGTTGATGAGCCAGCGCAGGGGGCGAGGCCCCGCGGTCTTGCCCCAGGCGCAAAGGATGGCAACTACAAGGCCCGCCAGCATGGCCAGTACCGACAGTTCAATGGTGCTCCAGGTCCCTTTGACCAACAGGGGCCAGGCTGCAAAGACATCGCCAAACTGAAATGTGTAATTCATAAACTGACGCAGCAGTCTAGCACTTGCCTGAATCGGATCAGCGTCCATGTTGGGCGGTTAAATTCAGCCATTGCGTGCTTGAATTTCAACCATTCATATCAGCCGATATGGCTTGCAGGGAGCGGTGACATGTTCTGGCCACTGACGTTCAAGTGAGTGCGTCGGTTTCGGAGTGAAACGAAAGGCAGTTGTGCAGCATATCCGGAAATACAGAAGTTCAAATTGACCCCAGATTGCGGTCATTCCTTCCATTGGACCTACGACTGCAGTGTGGTCGCGAATTCGATCAAAGGGATACCCGTAATCGACCATCAAC
>CAIYGK010000751.1 GCA_903925725.1 uncultured beta proteobacterium
ACGATGCGTTGTGCCAGACCTTCAACAATGGCAGTTTTGCCAACCCCCGGCTCGCCGATGAGCACGGGGTTGTTCTTGGTCCGGCGTTGCAACACCTGAATGGCACGGCGGATTTCGTCGTCACGCCCGATCACCGGATCAAGCTTGCCCATGCGGGCACGCTCGGTCAGGTCCAGACAATACTTCTTGAGCGATTCCCGTTGATCTTCGGCGTCGGCGCTGTCAACCTTCTGGCCACCACGCACGGCCTCGATGGCCGCCTCCAGCGACTTGCGGTTCAAGCCGTTCTCCCGCACCAGGCGCCCGATATCCTGCTTGCTGTCCGTCAACACCAGCAGGAACAGTTCGCCGGCGACAAACTGGTCGCCCCGCTTGATCGACTCCTTCTCAGCCAGTTGCAGCAGCGTGACCATGTCGCGGCCGACCTGAACCTGTTCCTGGCCCTGAACTTCGGGCAGCCTCTTCATGGCCAGTTCAGCAGCGCCGAGCAGCCCCGCCACATTCACGCCGGCCCGCTGAAGCAGCGCCTTGGGTCCGTCTTCCTGGCGCAACATGGCAATCAGCACGTGAACCGGCTCGATGTAAGCGTGGTCCTGGCTCAGGGCAGAAGTCTGAGCATCGCTCAGAGCTTCCTGAAACTTGGTCGTCAGTTTTTCCATTCGCATGGCAATCCCTCTTGTCAACAGTTGACAGTCACCTTGGGCTGAGTGGTGACATTTCAAGTGCCATGAGCCTCGCGTAGTCTGACTAAAATCAGTGCATGACGATTCATCAACTTCAGGCAAGCTATGTTTTGGAGCAGGACCGCATCCTGGTTCGCCTGAATACGCGTGCTGGTGAGGAGTTGCGACTGTGGTTGACGCGCCGGATGGTCAGGAACCTGTTTCCCCACATGCTCCAGATGACGACCGACCTGCTATCCGACCAAGGCCAGAGTGCCAGTCACGACGGCGCAGACGGCAACGCGCTGACGCGGTTCAAGAGGCAGGAATCATTGCAAAAGGCCGACTTCAGCACGCCCTTCCACAGCCAGGCAGCCAGCCTGCCGATCGGAGACGCACCTCTGCTGGCGAGTCGCGTCAACATCACGGTCTGCGACGGTGGCGCCCTGCGAATCGGGTTTGAAGAAGATGGCACGGGCAGCGCGACCAAACGCAGTTTTGAAGTGACACTGGGACAGGATCTGCTGCACGGCTTCATGCATTTGCTTGAAACGGCACTGCGGCAAGCCGACTGGGGCATCAGGCTGGAGCCGTCTGCTGCAGACGGCGAGTCATTTGCGCCAGACGTTTTTGCCAACGCCAAACCGCCCCAGTACCTGAACTGAAGAACTCAGAGATTGGACGCTGAAATACCCCAGCGCGCCAGCGCTGCGTCGTCAGCAACGCGCGCGTCAACCCAGCGCGAACCCTGCGGCGTTTGCTCCTTCTTCCAGAAGGGCGCCTGGGTCTTGAGGTAGTCCATCAGGAACTCGCAGGCTGCGAAGCTCTCGCGGCGGTGCGTTGAGGCCACTGCTACCAGCACGATCTGATCCATTGCCTGCAACAGACCAATGCGGTGAATGACGCGGGCATCGACGATATCAAAACGCTGAAGTGCCTGGTCGATCATGGCCTCGATCGCCTTTTCCGTCATTCCCGGGTAATGTTCGAGTTCCATAGCCAGCACCGGTTCAGCTCCGGCGGCAGCGGCCCCCGCGAGGTGCCGGTCGCGCACCGTTCCGATGAAGCTGCAGACCGCTCCAACTTCAGCGTGGCCGCGTCGCAATGCGGCCACCTCAGCGCTCAGATCAAAATCCTGCGTCTGAATTCGAACGCGCGGCGCCTTGACTGAAGGTTCTGACATGGCGCGATCAACCGCCGGTGACCGGCGGAAAAAACGCCACTTCGGCGCCCTCAACCAGGCTCGCAGATTCGTTGCACATGACCTGATTAAGCGCCATGCGAAGCGCCCTGCCCCGGGCCAGCGCCTGTGCATGGGGCGCGTCGAGCGCAATCAACTCGTCGCGCAGCGCAGCCAGTGAGCCTGCCGCGGTCTCAACCGATTCCGCCGCGACGCCGACGGTTTCACGGATCGATGCGAAATACCTGAGCTCGACTTTCATCCCAGCATCTCCAACAATGGAATAAAGCGAACCATGTCGCCATAGGCGATGGTCCTGCCTGGCGGGTTATCGACCAGCCCATCGGCCCAGACCGCCGAGGTCAGGACGCCCGAACTCTGGTTGGCAAACAGGTCCAAGCCACCTTGTGCATTGCGCCTGGCGCGCATGAACTCGCGCCGCTTGTCCGCCTTGGGCAGCACAAAATGGGCGGGCATGTTGATCGCTTTGACTGCGACTTGACCGGCCCCTTGCAGTTGCAAAAGGAAGGGACGCACGAGCAGCAGGAAGGTCACGAAGCTCGACACCGGGTTGCCTGGCAGGCCGATGAAGTGCGCCTGCTGGACCCGCCCGTAAGCAAATGGCTTGCCCGGCTTGATGGCAAGATGCCACAAGTCGAGTGTGCCCAGCGACTGCACTGCAGGTTTGATGTGGTCTTCTTCACCCACGGATACACCACCGCTGGTCAGAATCAGGTCGTGATCGTGCGCTGCGCGCTCCAATGCCTGCACAGTAGCCTCCAGCCGGTCCGGCACGATGCCCAGGTCACTGACTTCACAGCCCAGGCGCTGCAACAGGGCGCGCAGAAAGAAGCGGTTTGAGTTGTAAATGCTGCCTGGCTTCATCTGCTGCACAGCTACATCGCCCGGCATCACCAGTTCGTCACCAGTCGAAAAAAGCGCCACCCGAGGGCGCCGCACGACCGTCAGGCTAGCCATGCCAACACTCGCGGCAAGCCCCAGAGCAGCAGGCGATAGACGCGCTCCCTTGGCCAGGACGACCGAACCAGCAGAAATATCCTCGCCGGCGCGGCGTATCCACTGTCCCGCCTGCGCGGTCACGTTGATCCGCACGAGTTCACCAGCAAGCGCCTCGCAGTCCTCCTGCATAACGACCGCATCGGCTCCGTCGGGAACCGGGGCGCCGGTGAAGATGCGCGCCGCACTGAAGGGGGCCAGTGCCACGCCCGCTGTACCGGCTGCGATCCGCTGCGTGACGGGCAAAACCTGTGGACCCTGCAGCAGATCAGCGCAACGTACGGCATAACCATCCATGGAACTGTTGTCCTGTGGCGGTACCTGCAGCGTCGAGACAATATCCTGTGCCAGCACACGTCCGTCGGCGTCAAAAGTGCTGACCACTTCCAGTTCCGGGAGAGCAACTGCATAGTCCATTAATTGGGCCAGCGCCTCATCGAGCGGCTTCAGCGGTTTATGCAGTATCAAGGCGCAACCCCCGCAAGCGTTTCTGGACGGTAGTCAAAACGGGATTCGTTGCTTATCAGCCAATCCACAATTGCCTCAGTGTCATTGAGGTCCAGCACCGGTCGCAGTGTCGGGTGCGGCAGCCGATCCGCTGAATCCGTTGCAATGGCAACAATGAAATCATCATCAAGATAACGCGCCGGCTTGTCTGCCAGGGCACGCCAGACTTCAATCTTGAGCAGATCCGATTCCTTGAAGCCTTCCACCAACACCCAGTCAACGCCTTCGTAGAGTTCAGCAATCAGATGATGCACCGTTAAATCTACCGCCTGTTCAAACTCGCGCATCAACGCCAGGCGTCTGTCCGACGCGACCACCACTTCAAAAGCACCGGCCTCACGATGCCGGTAGGTATCCTTGCCGGCGTGGTCAATATCGAAGCTGTGGTGCGCGTGCTTGACCACCGATACGCGTCGACCCTTGAGCCGAAATGCCGGTATCAGGCGCTCCACCAGCGTGGTCTTGCCCGAGCCGGAATATCCGGCAAAGCCAACGACCTTCATCTGCAGTGCTGCGCAATATAGCCTTTGATGGCAGCCGGATCGGCAGCCATCCGGGTCACCCTTTTGGGCAAGGCTTCGATACCTTCAAATTGTGGTGGCCGATCAGGCTCACGACCCAGCGCTTCGACGATGGTGGCGGCAAACTTGATGGGCAAGGCAGTCTCCAGCACGATCATGGTCACGCCTGATTGTCGGTGCTCGCCAGCCACCTTGAGCGCATCGGCAGTGTGGGTGTCAATCAACACGCCAAAGCGTTCAAACGTACTGCGAATGGTGTTCAAGCGATCTGCATGAGTACTCTTGCCGCTTTCAAAGCCGTAGACTGCTGCCGCCTTGCGAAAGGCCGGGTCGGCACTCAGGTCAAAACGGCCTGTCTGGGCAAGTTCGTCCCGAAAGAGCGTACTTACACGAGCCCCATCGCGTCCCAGCAAGTCAAACACAAAGCGCTCGAAGTTCGATGCCTTGGAGATATCCATGGACGGGCTCGATGTCTCGTGTGTATCGGCGCTGCTGCGCACCCTGTAGACACCGCTGCGGAAGAACTCGTCGAGCACATCATTTTCATTGGTGGCAACCACCAGCGCGCTGATCGGCAGGCCCATCATGCGCGCCACGTGGCCAGCGCAAACGTTACCGAAGTTCCCCGATGGAACGGTAAAGCTGACTTTTTCGGAATTGCTCGTGGTGGCCTGGAAATAGCCGGCAAAGTAATACACCACCTGAGCCATCAGGCGCGCCCAGTTGATGGAATTGACCGTTCCAATTTTGTACCGGCGTTTGAAATCGAGATCGTTCGAGACGGCCTTCACCATGTCCTGACAGTCGTCGAAAACACCCTCGACCGCGATGTTGTGGATGTTCTCGTCCATCAGACTGAACATCTGCGCCTGCTGAAACGGACTCATGCGCCCCAACGGGCTGGTCATGAATACCCGCACCCCCTTCTTGCCACGCATCGCATACTCGGCGGCGCTACCCGTGTCGCCGCTGGTGGCACCCAGGATATTGAGTTGCTCGCCGCGCCGCGCCAGTTCGAATTCAAAGAGGTTGCCCAACAACTGCATGGCCATGTCCTTGAAGGCCAGCGTCGGGCCGTTGGACAGCGCCTGCAAAAACAAAGGCGCCTGTCCGACCGGGGTGGCGGCGTCCTGTAGTCTTGTCAGGGGCACGATCTCGGGCGTGCCAAAAATGGCTTGCGTATAGGTCTTCTCGCAAATCGAGCGCAAGTCGCTCGCGGGAATGTCGTCGATGTAGAGCGACAGCACCTCAAAAGCGAGTGCGCCGTAACCCTGTTGCTGGTACACCGTGCGCCAGCGCGAGAGTTGTGCCGGATCGACCTGTGGGTAGTATTCCGGCAGGTAGAGGCCACCGTCAGGCGCCAGGCCTTCAAGCAGGATTTCACAAAAATGCTTGCGCCCTGATACGTCCTGGCCAAGTGCGCGCGTCGAGCAGTACTTCATCAGGCCAATTCTTCCTTGCGGATACGGATGATCGGTGCCAGCACGGTGGGCAGCATCTGCATCTGCGCCAGGGCCGCGTTCATGTCAGCTTCCACGCAGTCGTGCGTGAGAATGATGAGGTCGGTCTGCGTCGCCCCTTCGCCGCCCACTTCGTCGGCTTCACGCTGCAGCACGGCGTCGATGCTGATGTTCAACGACGCCAATATGCCGGTCACCCGTGCCAACACGCCGGCCTCGTCAGCAACGCGCAGGCGCAGATAGTAACTGGTCACGACTTCGCTCATCGGCAGCACGTTCAGGTCGCTCATGGCATTGGGCTGGAACGCCAGATGTGGCACACGATTGAGCGGATCAGCCGTGTGCAGGCGCGTGATGTCCACCAGATCCGCAATCACGGCGCTGGCCGTAGGTTCCGACCCTGCACCCTTGCCATAGTAGAGCGTCGTTCCAACGGCGTCGCCCTGCACCATCACGGCATTCATGGCTCCTTCGACATTGGCTATCAGGCGCTTGGTGGGTACCAGGCTGGGATGGACGCGCAACTCAATGCCTGCGGCGCGGTTCTTCTTTGGATCGGCGACCCGGCGCTTGGTGATGCCCAACAACTTGATGCGATAACCGAGTTGCTCGGCATACCTGATGTCAGCGCCGGCCAGCTTGGTAATGCCCTCGACATAGGCTTTGTCAAACTGCACCGGAACACCAAATCCGATAGCCGCCATGATGGTCGCCTTGTGCGCAGCATCAATGCCCTCGATGTCAAAAGTCGGATCAGCCTCGGCATAACCCAGACGCTGCGCCTCCTTCAACACCACGTCAAAATCGAGACCCTTGTCGCGCATCTCCGACAGGATGAAGTTGGTCGTGCCATTGATGATGCCGGCAATCCATTGAATGCGGTTGGCAGTCAGGCCTTCACGCAAGGCCTTGATGATCGGGATGCCGCCAGCGACCGCCGCCTCAAAGGCCACCATCACGCCCTTGGCAGAGGCTGCCGCAAAGATTTCGGTTCCATGCACGGCGAGCAATGCCTTGTTGGCCGTAACCACGTGCTTGCCCGCAGCAATCGCCTCCATCACCAGGCTCCGGGCAATACCGTAGCCACCGATGAGTTCCACCACAATGTCGATATCCGGGTTGGCGATTACGGCGCGCGCGTCGTTGACCACCGTGACTCCGCTACCCACCAGCGCCTGAACCCGTGCCAGGTCAAGATCCGCCACCATGCTGATCTCGATGCCACGGCCAGCGCGGCGCATGATTTCCTGCTGGTTGCGGCGCAACACATTGAACGCGCCAGAACCTACGACGCCCATGCCGAGGAGGCCTACTTGGATCGGTTTCATAATAATTCGCTAGTTGGTAATTCAGTTGCTATGCCGTTTGCGGTAGCTTTCCAGGAACCTGGCAAGGCGACCAATGGCCTCGCGCAAATCATCTTCGTGCGGCAGAAACACAATCCGGAAATGGTCCGGGACCGGCCAGTTAAAACCGGTACCCTGCACCAGCATGACACGGGTTTCCTGCAGAAGTTCCAGGAAGAACTGCTGGTCATCAGCTATTGGATAGAGCGTTGGATCGAGCCGCGGAAACATGTACAGCGCTGCAGTCGGTTTGACGCAAGTGACACCGGGAATGGCGCTGATCAACTCATACGCCAGGTCACGTTGCCGGCGCAGGCGGCCGCCTTCAGCCACCAGATCGTCGATGCTCTGGTAGCCACCGAGTGCCGTCTGAATGGCCCACTGACCCGGCACATTGGCACACAGGCGCATGTTCGAGAGCATGTTGAGCCCCTCGATGTAATCGACCGCCGATTTCTTGTCGCCCGAGACAATCATCCAGCCGGCCCGGTAGCCGCAGGAGCGGTAACTCTTGGACAGCGAATTGAAGGTCAGCATCAACACATCGTCAGCGAGACTGGCAATGGCCGTGTGACGTGCGCCATCGTAGAGCACCTTGTCGTAAACCTCATCGGCAAAGATCACCAGTCCATGTTCTCTGGCAATCTGCACAATGGCTTTGAGCATTTCATCCGAATAGAGCGCGCCGGTCGGATTGTTCGGGTTGATCACGACGATGCCTTTGGTGCGCTTCGTGATCTTGGCACGAATGTCGTTCAGGTCAGGCATCCAGCCTTTGGCTTCGTCACACAGGTAGTGCACAGGGGTGCCGCCGGAGAGACTGGCAGCGGCCGTCCACAGTGGATAGTCCGGCGATGGGAGGAGCAATTCGTCGCCGTTGTCAAGCAGAGCGTTGGTCGCCATCACGATCAGTTCACTGGCGCCATTGCCCAGGTAAATGTCATCGAGAGTGACGCCCCGGATACCTTGCTCCTGGGTGTAATGCATGACTGCCTTGCGCGCGCCAAAAATGCCCTTGCTGTCCGAGTACCCTGCCGAATTGGGCAAATTGCGGATCATGTCCTGCTGGATTTCTTCGGGTGCGTCGAAACCAAACACGGCCAGGTTCCCGATGTTGAGTTTGATGATCTTGTGCCCCTCTTCTTCCATCTGGCGGGCGGCATCCATGATGGGTCCACGTATGTCGTAACAGACGTTGGCGAGTTTGCTGGATTTTCGAATGGTCTTCAA
>CAIYGK010000752.1 GCA_903925725.1 uncultured beta proteobacterium
CAACCTTGCTGACCCGCAAGCCATGTACCAGATCAGTTCCGAACTTTGTCGCGAGGCGCTGGACTGACTTGGCGCGCACATCGGCCGGGTCTGAATTGCCACCCGCCAGGTTGAACAGCACGCCATGGCGCAGTCCGCCAGTAGCCAACTGCATTTGATCGATTTGCAGCAGATCGAAGACCGCTCGCAGAATGCTCAAACCACCCGCAATGATGGTGCGCCTGTCCTCTTTCAGGCCCGGCAGTCGAATGCGATCCGCGCTTTGGGCACTGATCAGTCTTTCCTGTAGCCAGTCGAGTCCTGCGCGGTCCACCGTACCGCTTGGCCAGCCGGCCGCCACAAGCACGTCACCGACAGCTCCGACGGTTCCGGCTGACCCGTAGGCCATATCCCATTCGTCGCGCCGGTAGGCATTGAGTGCTTCGTCGAGCAAGGCCTTCGCCGCAATCTCTGCCATTTGAAAAGCATGTTTGGAGAACTGGTTGTCGGGAAAGTAGCGTGCTGACCAGGCGATGCTGCCAACCCGATAGGACTCCATCAATTTGGGTTTCTGACCCTGCCCGAGAATCAGTTCGGTTGAGCGGCCACCAATGTCAACCACGAGCCGCCGTTCGTTGCTCGGCGCCAGCGCGTGGGCAACACCCTGGTAAATCAGGCGCGCCTCTTCACGGCCCGAAATGACGTCAATCGGGAACCCGAGAACTTCATCGGCTCTGAGCAGGAATTCGTCGCGGTTGCGCGCCTCGCGCAAGGTTTGTGTGGCCACCGCGCGCACTTCGGTACTGTTAAAACCAGCCAGACGTTCACCGAAACGGGCCAGACAGTCCCAGCCTCTTTGCATCGCTTCGGGGGTCAGATTGCGTTCTTCATCGAGACCGCTACCCTGGCGCACGGTCTCTTTTAAATACTCGGTGCGGTAAAACTGGTCGTGTTCAATCCGTCCAATTTCGAGGCGAAAGCTGTTGGATCCCAAATCCACAGCCGCCAGGCGTGTTCCATCTTGCATCAGCAATATTTCCCTGTGTCTTGCCGCCTAGCATAGCATCCGGTTTGTGGATGCTGGCCGTCATCCTGCCGGCCAACGCTGTCGTTGGCCGGTGGACGCCTGATTATTTGGCAGGCGGAATCAACACGCTGTCGATGATGTGAATGACGCCGTTGGTAGCCTGAATGTCGGAAGTCTGGACCATGGCCTGTTCAATCGTGACAAATTCACCTGCCTTGGAAACGGCCACTGAGGCGCCGTTCACAGTCTTGGCTGAAGAGTTCTTGACTTCGGCTGCCATCAGCTTGCCCGCAAGCACATGAAATGTCAGGACACCCTTGAGTTTGTCCGGGTGCTTGGCGAGATCGTCCATGGTCTTGGCTGGTACGGCCTTGAATGCGTCATTGCTCGGAGCGAAAACGGTGAAGGGGCCAGCACCCTGCAGGGTGGCGGTCAAACCGGATTGGGCAATCAAGCCGCTCAGTGTGCTCAGGGAAGGGTCTTTGGCGATGCTGTCTGCGACGGATACCGGGGTTGGGACAGAGGCGCAACCAGCCAGGGCCAGGGCCACAAGGGAAAGACTTACAACTCGGCGAGTGAACATGAGATTTTCTCCAGGTTAGTGATGTAGTTAGCGTAATGATGGTTCGTGACAGCTTCGTGACGACTTGGTGACTTTGAGAAATACTCAATAGACCTCTGGCACGACAATTTCCTGCGGCACTGGTTGGCGCACATAGTCCTCATGACGCTCTCGTGGCGGCAGCACAATCGCCGGGTGTTGAATTTCTCCGTAAGGAATTTGATCGAGCAGGTGATGAATGCAGTTGAGCCTGGCTTTCTTTTTGTCCACTGCCTGCACCACCCACCAGGGTGCTTCGGCAATGTGGGTTCGCTCCAGCATGACTTCCTTGGCCTTGGTGTACTCTTCCCAACGGCGCCGCGACTCCATGTCCATCGGACTGAGCTTCCACTGTTTGAGTGGATCGTGAATGCGCCCCATGAAACGGATGTGCTGCTCTTCGTCCGAGATGGAAAACCAGTACTTGATGAGTTGAATGCCGGAGCGCACCAGCATCTTCTCGAACTCCGGGACGGAGCGAAAGAACTCTTCGTACTGCTCATCGGAGCAAAAGCCCATCACGCGTTCGACGCCAGCCCGGTTGTACCAACTGCGGTCGAACAGAACGATTTCGCCAGCGCCGGGCAGATGCGCCACATAGCGCTGGAAGTACCACTGGGTTTGCTCGCGTGCGTTCGGTGCCGGCAATGCAGCCACCCGACAGACGCGCGGATTGAGGCGTTGTGTAATTCGCTTGATGACGCCGCCTTTGCCTGCGGCATCGCGCCCTTCAAACAGAATCACCACCTTGTGGCCGGTCTTGACGACCCAGTCCTGCAATTTGACGAGTTCCGCCTGCATACGGAACAATTCACGGAAGTACTTGCGCCGACCCTGCTTGTATTCCAGCGATTCGGTATCCAGCGTGCTGTCGTTGAGTTCGTCGATCGTGCGATCTTCCAGTTCCAGTTCGAACTCTTCATCGTATCCGTCAGCCAGATCCCGCCGTATGCGTTCAACGAGTTCGTCTTCCTTTGAATTCACGCTGTGCCTCTACATGAAGTTTGTCCCAAGGCAAAAACTATAAGAACCTTTTGTGACATTGAAATGACAATCACGAAATAGTCGAATACTTGCGAACTGTCACATTACTGTCACACCAAATACTTATATTCGCACGATAGTTTCAGTGTCATCTTTTCGTTCAACTTAAAAGGTATTTCAATGAAAACCAGTTTCAAAATCTCTTTGATCAGTGCGGCTGGCGTCCTTGCCATGTCCTGGCTGAATTTTGCCGCAGCGCAGGAAATTACAGGCGCTGGTGCCAGCTTTCCCGCCCCCGTCTATTCCAAGTGGGCTGCAGATTACAACAAGGCCACTGGGGTCAAAATCAACTATCAATCGGTTGGTTCGGGTGCAGGCATCAAGCAGATCGACTCCAAGACGGTTGATTTCGGCGCCTCTGACATGCCGCTGACCGACGAGGTTCTCAAGACCAAGGGACAGTTCCAGTTTCCCACCGTGATCGGCGGCACCGTGCCGGTGATCAACGTCAAGGGTATTGCGCCCGGTCAAATGAAGCTTGACGGTCAGGTCCTGGGTGACATTTACCTCGGCAAGATCACTAAATGGAACGATGCCGCGATCAAGGCGCTGAACCCGACACTGGCCCTGCCGGATGCGGCCATTGCGCCAGTTCGCCGCGCTGATGGCTCTGGCACTTCGTTTAACTTCACCAACTACTTGAGCCGTGTGCACGCCGAATGGAAGGCCAAAGTCGGTGAGGGTACAGCTGTTAACTGGCCGGTGGGTGCCGGTGGCAAGGGCAACGAAGGTGTGGCGGCATTCGTCGCCCGCTTGCCCAATTCGATTGGCTATGTAGAGTATTCCTATGCCAAACAAAACAAGATGACCTACACGCTGATGAAAAACCACGACGGCGTTTTTGTGGCACCGAACGAAGAGTCCTTCAAGGCGGCCGCTGCCGGTGCTGACTGGAATAAGTCCTTCTATCAACTGATCACCGATCAACCCGGCAAGAATGCCTGGCCCATCTCGACGGCAACTTTCATCCTGATGTACCTTAAGCAGGACAAGCCAGCCAACGCCACCGAGACCTTCAAGTTCTTTACCTGGGCTTTCAAGAACGGTGACAAGATTGCCAGCGACCTTGACTACGTGCCGATGCCTGATGCCGTTGTTGGCGCCATTGAAAAGGTCTGGGCGCAGGTAAAAGATGCCTCCGGCAAGCCGGTGGCATTGAAGTAAATTGCATATTGACTGGCCAGCGGCTGTCTGAGGAGCAAGAGCGTGTCCACTACACTGCTGGCGAATCCATCGTCTTTCAATCAAGTGCCATCGTCGGAACGCGTTATGTCCAATCCTCCCCCGGCCAAGAAAGCCCGCTCCGGGCCGATGGCAGATCGCATCTTTGGCTGGCTCGCCAAGGCTGCGGCCCTGTTTACTCTGGGTATGCTGCTGGCCATTCTGATTTCGCTGACGATCAGCGCCTGGCCAGCCATCGACAAGTACGGTCTTGGCTTTCTTGCCAGCACCACCTGGGATCCGGTGAAGGAAGAGTTTGGTGGCTTGGTGATGATTTATGGGACGCTGATGACCTCCCTGATTGCCTTGCTGATTGCGGTCCCCGTGAGTTTTGGCATCGCCGTTTTCCTGACCGAGTTGTCGCCAGCCTGGCTCAAGCGGCCTTTGGGTACAGCGATTGAGCTGCTGGCCGCGATACCATCCATCGTCTATGGCATGTGGGGTCTGCTGGTGTTCAGTCCCTTGCTGTCCACCTACGTGCAGCAACCACTGCAGGCCATGTTTTCTGGTGTACCGGTGCTGGGGGCTTTTGTCTCCGGTCCACCGGTGGGCATCGGCATTCTGTCAGCCGGCATCATTCTGGCCATCATGATCATCCCCTTTATCGCAGCGGTTATGCGCGATGTGTTTGAAGTGACACCCACGTTGCTCAAGGAATCGGCGTACGGCCTCGGCGCCACTACCTGGGAGGTAGTCTCTACGGTGGTGCTGCCCTATACCAAAGCAGGTGTCATCGGCGGCATCATGCTCGGACTGGGGCGCGCCATTGGTGAAACCATGGCCGTCACTTTTGTCATCGGCAACTTCAACCAGCTCGATTCGCTGAGTCTGTTTCAGGCCGCCAACAGCATTACTTCGGCGCTGGCCAACGAGTTTGCCGAGGCTGGTGCAGGACTGCACCAGGCGGCATTGATGTACCTCGGCCTGGTCCTGTTTTTCATTACTTTCGTCGTGCTGTCGCTGTCCAAAGTTCTGTTGTCGCAGCTCAAAAAGAATGAAGGAACCAAGACATGAGCACTGCTGAAATGCTGCTGCAAGCCCATGAGTTGGAGCAATCCCGTCTGGCGCGCTACGCCAAACGCAAGATGGTGAATCAGATTGCACTGGCGTTGTCGTTACTGGCCATGGCTTTTGGTTTGTTCTGGCTGTTCTGGATATTGATTGAAACCGTGACACTCGGTTTGGGAGGCATGGCGCTGGACACCCTGACGCAAATGACACCACCACCGAACGATCCAGGCGGTCTGGCCAATGCCATTTACGGTTCGCTTCTCATGGTATTGCTGGCCACTTTTGTTGGCACGCCCATCGGCGTCATGGCCGGAATTTATCTGGCGGAGTTCGACACGCATGGCTGGCTGGCCTCCGTTACGCGCTTTGTCAACGACATTCTGCTGTCGGCACCCTCGATCGTGATTGGCCTCTTTGTCTATGCCGTGATAGTGGCGCGTTTCAAGTCCTTCTCAGGCTATGCCGGCATCGTCGCGCTGGCCTTGATCGTGATTCCCGTCGTGATCCGTACGACAGAAAACATGCTGCAGCTGGTGCCCTCCGGTTTGCGCGAAGCAGCTTACGCGCTGGGTGCACCCAAATGGAAAGTCATCATCAGCATTACCTTGAAGGCGGCGCGATCAGGCGTCGTCACCGGTGTCTTGCTGGCGGTGGCGCGCATTGCCGGCGAGACCGCGCCCCTGCTGTTCACTGCCTTGAGCAACCAGTTCTGGACCTCCAGCCTGAGTGAACCGATGGCGAGTCTGCCGGTGACGATTTTCAAGTTTGCCATGAGCCCTTACGAGAACTGGCAGAAGCTGGCATGGGCCGGTGTCTTCATTATTACGTTTGCAGTCTTGGGTCTGAATATTCTGGCTCGGGTCTTGACCCGCAGCAAGAACTGACCTGTGCTCACCAAATTTACCAATTAGGGTCAACATGAACACTGCTATTGCGGCGCGGGAAACGCCCAAGATTTCTGTAACGAATCTTGACTTTTTCTACGGCAAGTTCCATGCATTGAAGAACATCAATCTGGAAATTCCGGAAAACAAGGTGACAGCCTTCATTGGCCCATCCGGTTGCGGCAAATCGACGCTGCTGCGCGTTTTCAATCGCATGTTCGAACTCTATCCGGAACAGCGTGCCGAGGGCGAAATCATGCTGGACGGTGAAAACCTCTTGACCAGCAAAAAGGATGTTGCCCTGCTGCGTGCCAAGGTTGGCATGGTTTTCCAGAAGCCCACACCGTTTCCCATGTCCATCTTCGACAACGTCGCCTTTGGCGTCAAGCTGTTCGAGTCGCTGGGTACCTCCGATATGGAAGAGCGAGTGGAGTGGGCGCTGCGCAAGGCGGCGCTGTGGGGCGAGGTCAAGGACAAGCTTCACCAAAGTGGCTCCAGCTTATCCGGAGGACAGCAGCAACGGCTGTGCATAGCGCGTGGCATTGCCATCAAGCCCGAAGTACTTCTGCTCGACGAGCCCTGCTCCGCACTGGACCCGATCTCGACTGCGAAAATAGAGGAACTGATCACGGAACTCAAGACCGACTACACGGTGGTCATCGTGACCCACAACATGCAACAGGCGGCGCGCTGCAGCGACTACACAGCGTACATGTACCTGGGTGATTTGATCGAGTTCGGTTCGACGGAGCAGATGTTTTTCAAGCCGACGCGCAAGGAAACAGAAGATTACATAACCGGTAGATTCGGATAAGGACACGCCATGCCTGATAAACATCTTTCCACCCAATTCGATAGCGAACTTAGTGCAGTCTCCAATCGGGTGATGGAACTCGGTGGTCTGGTTGAGTCCCAGATTCATCAGGCGATCTACGCCTTGTCGCAGTTCAGTATCGAGGTTGCCGATCAAGTCATTGCGATAGAAGCCCGCGTCAACAACATGGAAGTTGATATTGACCGCGAGCTCTCCAGCATCATCGCCCGGCGCCAGCCCACGGCGCGTGACCTTCGACTCCTGATAGCGATCTCCAAGACTACCGCCAACCTGGAGCGCGTTGGTGACGAAGCCGAGAAGATTGCACGCATGGTGTGCTCCATTATTCAAAGTGGTTCGCCGCGTTCCTTGCCAGCGCTGGAGCTGCGTATCGCCGCAGACCTCGCCTCCGGTCTGCTGCGCAAGGCCCTGGACGCTTTTGCGCGTCTTGACACGGCAGCGGCGCTCGTGATCCTGAAAGAGGATGACCTGTTTGATCTGGAGTTCAACGGCTTTGTGCGCAAGCTCATTACCTACATGATGGAAGATCCGCGCATGATCTCGCCAAGCCTGGACCTGCTTTTTCTGGCCAAGGCCCTGGAGCGCATCGGAGACCACGCCAAGAACATTGCCGAGTTCATCATCTACGTCGTCAAGGGTGCAGACATCCGGCACTCGTCGATGGAGCAGATCGAATCGGTGCTGAAATGAGGCAGCAACCTGGCGTTCTGATTGTGGAAGATGAGTCGGCGATCGCTGAACTGATTGCCGTCAATTTGCGTCACAACGGATTTCGCCCAACCTGGGCGATGGACAGTGCGACGGCGCAACGAGAGCTTGACGCCGTGCTGCCCGATGTCATCCTGCTCGACTGGATGCTGCCCGGCGAAAGCGGACTGACGCTGGCCAAGCGTTGGCGCGCCAACCCACGTACCAAGGCGGTCCCCATCATCATGCTGACCGCGCGGGGCGACGAAACTGATCGTGTAGCCGGTCTGGACGCTGGGGCTGATGATTACATTGTCAAACCCTTCTCGACCAAGGAACTTCTGGCCAGAGTCCGCGCAGTGCTGCGCCGGCGGGCGCCGGAGCAGGTTGGCGGTATCGTCGCCGTTGGAGCACTATCGCTCGATTCAGCCACTTACCGCGTTTCATTCGATGCCCAGATGCTCAAACTCGGACCAACCGAATTCAAGCTGCTGCACTACCTGATGACGCATGCCGAGCGCGTGCACAGTCGCGCTCAGTTGCTCGACAAAGTGTGGGGCGATCACGTTTTCATTGAAGAACGAACGGTAGATGTTCACGTGAAACGTCTGCGCGAGGCGATGGGTCCAGAGGCGGGTCAGATGATCGAAACGGTGCGCGGCGCCGGTTACCGCCTTACGGCGCATTGCGCCAGCGCCCAACCCGCACTTCGTACCTGAGCAGACCATGCTCTGGAGAATTGTCTCCTTCCTTGCCTGCCAATTGGCAGGCGGATTGCTGGGCTTGATGGCTGCCATGCCGATGCATGAGCAGACCCGTGAACTCGAAGCGGCGATGCTTGGGGTGTTTGTTGGTGGTCTGCTCTGGTTCGTCGTTGACCTGTCGCGTGGCGGACGATTGTTGAGCTGGTTGCGACGGGGTGATTTTTCGAACTCGGTGATGCGTACCGGTCTGTGGGGTGAAGTCTCGGATCGGGTCCGGCGCCTGGTTCGCATCCGGGAACATGCGGCACTGGAGAGCAAGGAGCGTTTGCAGGATTTTCTGGCCGCCTTCCAGGCTTCTCCCAACGGGGTCGTGCTGCTGGATTCGCAGGGTGCGATAGAGTGGTTCAATCAAATGGCAGCACTTCACTTCGGTCTGGACGCGCAGCGCGATTTGCTTCAGCACATTGGAAACCTGGTGCGCGATCCGAGCTTTGTCAGCCACTTTTCAAGTCACGATTACGTCAATGAAATCATCATGCCGGGTCGTGAAAACACGCCCGCACGACCGGTCAAACTGTCGGTGTATCTGCATCCCTACGGCCAGGGGCGCTTGCTCCTGCTGTCCCGCGATATTACGGCAGTGGAACAGGCAGAGGCCATGGGCCGCGATTTCATTGCCAATGTTTCGCATGAAATACGCACGCCCCTGACGGTGCTCGCGGGGTTCGTGGAGACATTGCAAAGCTGCCCACTCGACGAGACGGAGCGGGAACGCTATCTTGCCTTGATGGCCCAGCAGGCGATTCGCATGCAAACCCTGGTCAGTGATTTGTTGACCCTGTCGCGTCTGGAGGGAAGTCCGGCGCCAAGTCATTCTGAATGGGTTGCTGTAGTGGTGCTGCTGCGCCAGTTGGAGCAGGATGCACGTGCCTTGTCGGCTGTTCTGAATCCTGCCCCTGACCGGCGCCACCAGATGAGCTTTGAAGCTCTGGCTGGCATTGAAATTGCCGGTTCGCCTTCAGAGTTGTTCAGCGCCATGGGTAACCTGGTGGGCAATGCCATTCGCTACACGCCTGCTGGAGGTGACATTCAGGTGCGAGCCCTGACTTTGCCTGATGGGCAGCTTGAGTTTTCGGTGTCGGACAGTGGACCTGGCATTGCACCGGAGCATCTATCGCGTTTGACAGAGCGCTTCTACCGGGTCGACCACAGCCGCTCGCGTGACACCGGAGGTACCGGCCTGGGGCTGGCCATTGTCAAACACGTATCGCAGCGACATGGTGCGGTGCTGAAAATTGAAAGCACGCCAGGTAAAGGCTCTGTGTTTACCATCACTTTCCCGGCAAGCCGTGTCAGAGAAACAGAGCTGGAAACCGTTGCTTAGGGGCTTGCTGTCTTGCGCTGGTAAATCAGCAGATCTTCATCCCGGTCCGACGGGTGGCGCAGGTTGCTGTGCAGACTCCAGCGCTTGAGGTCAACGAACTCAGGCAGTGTTGCCAAGGCGTCCTTGTTCACGATCAGCCACGGACAACTGTCAGCCGGATCGACGGCTTGTGTCTTGAGGTGGCCGTGAAAGCGAAAGGCCGCAATGTGACCCTGACTGAGACCATGCACTTCGACGCAGTCCTGCGAGCCCAACACTTCTACGGTGCGTCGCACCAGTGGCGCGTAGCTGCGTGTGAAGTTGAATAGTGGCAACCACAGCGTCATCAGCAGCAGGAAGCACAGCACCGCGCCTCCTGCTGGTAGCACCAGACTCTTCCAGATGGCAGCGCGGTGTCGTCCGGCGCGCCATTTGACGAGCCAGCCCCAGGCAAGCGTGGCGCAGGCTGCAATGACAAAGGGAAACAGGGAGAAGCTTTGCTCAAAGCCAGGCGCCAACCGGACAACATTGGCTGCCACCTGGCTTGGCACGCCAGTCTGCATGGCAATCCAGATGACCCAGATGCTGATGGCGCAACCTGAAAAGAAAAGCAGCGTAAACCAGTCGATCAAGGCTGCCACGCTTCGTTTGAGTGTGGGCAACGCAAACGCTGCCAGCGCTGCCAGTGCCGGCAGGGCAAGCAAGAGTGAGCGGTCAGCTGAAGAGGTGGCCAGCGTGGTCGCCACGGCGACGCCGGCAAACCACAGTGGCAGCGCTAGGTGCCGGCTCGGCGTCCGAACCTGAAGCCACTGGTGGCGCCAGCGCCACAGCGTCCACAAAGCCAGCGGCCAGGCCGGCCAGGTGAACCACAGCAACAAACGCCCCATGCTCTGCCACTCATTCCAACTTGCCTGCGGCAGCTCAATGCGCCAGCGCCACAGGTTGAGCCAGCTTGCCAACAGCGCCAGACCTGCGCAAAGCAAGGCGATCGCGCCAGCCCACACGAGCCTGGCTCGCCTGTTGCCAGACTCAGGGGAGCGGTCCAACAGGCAGAGCAAGGCGCCACCACAGCCAAGCAGGGCGGCAAGCGCAGGTGCGCCCGACAGGGTCAGGCCGCCGAGGCCCAGCACAGCGCAAACGGCTGGCGCCAGGGTTCTGAAGGGTCGTGCAGCAAAGGCAAAAAAGCTCAGGGCTACAAAACTGAGTTGCGCCAGCGCGGGCGTGGTCTCATGTGACAGCTGCGCCAGACCCAGACAGGCAAGGAAGGCCAACAGCGCGCCGTCTGCCATGGCGCGCGCGTAGTCCGGTGGCAGGGCCTCGCCGCCGAAGGCGAAAGCCACCGGTTGAGCTTGCGGGTTGCGCGCCAGGTAGTAGCTGGCGTACCAAGTGGCGAAAAGGGTCAGTGTCAACAGCAGGATGAACGGAATACGGGCGGCAAAATCGCCGGGCATCCAGCTTGGTGCCAACTGCATGGCCCAGGCGCCCAGCCAATAGGGCAGCAAGGCATCAACTTCCGGAACCAATCCCATCATTCGTGGCGACAACCACGCTGAGTTGCCGTTTGCCAGCTCCGCCATGTAGCCAAAGGCCGTCATGTCGGCGCTCTTCAAAGGCGCGCGCCCCAGGAAACCCGGGAGTACGTAGGCCACACACAGCAGCAGCAGGGCGACACGGGGCAAGCGGCGCACGGCGCCTTGGGCAACGATGGCTGGCGTGGGTTGATTCATAAAAAAAGGCAGCGCGGTTATCCGGGCTGCCTTTTTGACAAGAAGCGCTCGCCAGTTTATTTGGCGGCGGTCTTGCCGAAGCGGTTGCGGAAACGTTCGACGCGGCCACCCATGTTATCAACCGACTTCTGTGTGCCGGTGTAGAAGGGGTGCGACTCGCTGGACGTATCAAGTTTGTAGAGCGGCAGTTCGCGGCCGTCTTCCATCTTGATCATCTCCTTGGCACTGGCGCAGGAGCGGGTCACGAATTTGAATCCATTGGACAAGTCCATGAAACAAATTTCGCGGTAATTGGGGTGAATGCCTGCCTTCATGTTTTCTCCATCAGTTGCAGCAGCCGCGTCGGACCCTTGGGCAAACCATTGCGCAATTCAAAGCCCGACGTACTTGTCGCGTAAAGCGGCAAATTATAGACTAGCGCAGCGCAGGCGTTTCGCCTGCCGGGCCGCCCCAAGGCG
>CAIYGK010000753.1 GCA_903925725.1 uncultured beta proteobacterium
CTGGATTGGAATGAAGTGTTGCCAGCGGAGCGCTGCAGTTTTGTGCTGGGAAATCCGCCGTTTGTGGGCGCCAAGTTCATGGACGATATGCAACGTGAAGACACGCGTCTCGTCTTTGCCGGTGTCGATAACGCTGGGCTGCTGGACTTTGTCGCGGCTTGGTATGTGAAGGCAGCGCAATACATGAATGTGCCCAGGAAGGGGCTCGAACCATCACGCAGGTGTGCCTTTGTCTCCACCAACAGTATCACGCAAGGCGAGCAGGTCGGTGTGCTCTGGGCTTGGCTACTGGCGCAACGCATGCGCATTCACTTTGCGCATCGCACCTTTAGTTGGAGCAACGAGGCCAAGGGCAAGGCGGCCGTGCATTGCGTGATCATCGGTTTCGGGCTGGAAGACCGGTCGGGCAAGGTGATTTACGAGTACGACGACGTCAAGGGTGAGCCGCACGCCGTGCCTGCAGTCAACATCAATCCCTATCTGGTTGATGCGCCGGACGTGGTGCTGCCGCGCCGCGCATCACCGATTTGCAACGTACCGGAGATCGGTATCGGTAACAAGCCGATTGACGATGGCAACTACCTATTCACAACTGAGGAAAAACGGACTTTCATCAGGTTGGAGCCCGCAAGCAAGAAATGGTTTCGGCGTTGGCTCGGTGCCGACGAGTTCCTGAATGGTTATGAACGCTGGTGTCTGTGGCTGGGCGACTGCCCACCGCATGAACTGCGTGCCATGCCTGAGGCCATGAAGCGCGTGCAAGCGGTCAAGGCGGCGCGACTCGCCAGCAAGAGCCCGCCAACTCAGAAGCTTGCCGGTAATCCAACGCACTTTCATGTGGAGTTCATGCCAACCCGGCCTTACTTGGTCATTCCCGAGGTCTCGTCGGAACGCCGCAACTACATTCCATTGGGTTATCTGAAACCGGATACGTTGGCAAGCAACAAGCTGCGACTACTTCCAAATGCGGAAATCTGGCAGTTCGGTGTGTTGCACTCCGCTATGCACATGGCTTGGACGCGATACACCTGTGGCCGCCTGAAGAGCGATTTTCAATACTCTATTCACATCGTTTACAACAACTTCCCCTGGCCTGACTTGGCCCAAAATTCAAAACCAGGTCAGTCGGTAGCCACAGCAGATAAATTGCAGGCCGCTATCGAATCTGCAGCCCAGGCGGTGCTCGACGTGCGCGCCAGATTCCAGTCTGGCGACCAAGCTGCCACCCTGGCCGACCTGTAGGACCCGCTGACCATGCCGCCCGAGTTGCTCAAAGCGCATCACAAGTTGGACGCTGCCGTGGACAAGGCCTACCAGGCGAGCGGCGGCAAGAAGAGTTACAAAAGCGACGCCGAGCGTGTGGCCTTTTTGTTTGAGCTGTACCAGAAGTACACCAGCTTGCTGCCTGCAGACAAGCCCAAGCGCAAGGCCAGGGGCGCGAAGTGAGCCAGCCACCACTCCAGGTAAAGTTTGACGGATGCGAGGCTGGCTGGATTCGGTTGCATGTCACAGTGGCAAACCAGACCTTGGACCTGCAAATGAGTCATTGGCTCGATCCTCTCCCCGATTTACTCGCTTGGCTTGAGGCCATCAGCCTTGGAATGGCGCGCTGCGGCTGGATGCTGGAGGAAGAGAGTTCCTTTGTGACTTTCAACATC
>CAIYGK010000754.1 GCA_903925725.1 uncultured beta proteobacterium
CGCGGCATCTTTGCCGCCGGCGCGCGCGTAGCTGCCAAGCAGGGTCTTGAGACGCACTCCCTGCTCCGGTGCGCGCGGATAGGCATAGCTCAGGGCGCCGCTGGGGCACACCGTCGTGCAGGTGCCGCAACCAATGCACAAGTTGGCATTGACCGAGATCCGCCGTAACTGGATGTCGCTGCTGATGGCGCCGGCCGAGCAAACGTCGATGCAGGCCTGGCAAGCGACTTTCTGGTTCCGGCTGTGCGCACACAATGACTGTTTGTAAGCAAAAAATCTGGGCTTCTCGAACTCACCCACCAGCGAACGCAGTTGCAGCAGCGCCCTGGCATCACGCCCGTCCCAGCGCAGATAGCCTTGCGGCAGGGCGTGCTGCGAAAAGGCCGCAGTAGCACGCAAATCGAGCACCAGATCAAAAGCGGCGACCGCTGTTTCACTGACTCGATTGAAATCAATCGCACCAGCAACCCGGCAGGCTTTCACGCAAGCACGGTGTGCCTTGCAACGTTCGGCTTCAACCTGATAGTCCAGACCGATTGCATCTTCCGGGCAGGCTGCGACACACGCGTTACAGCGCGTGCACAGGTCCAGGTCAATCGGGTTGTTGCGCAACCACTTCAGCTCAAATGCACCGAGCCAACCGGTCAGCGACTCGATCCTGCCGCCCAGCACCGGATAACGTCGCTCCTGGTGTGCCCCAGCCAAACCCATGGCCCCGCCGGCACCCAGCGTAAACAGGCTTATATCAAGTTCATCGCCGAGCATGTCGGCGGCATGTTCGGCCGCACCCAACTCGCCAATGATGAGCAGGCGCCCTGCGCTCTTGTAGCTGACGGTGGCCACTGGCTCAGCCGGTGGCAACTGCGCCGTTGCCAGCAACGCGGCGATCTTGGGTGTGGCCTTGGCGCCATCCTTGCTCCAGCCCGCGGTCTCGCGGATATTGACAAAGCGCAGCGGTACGTAGCTGGCGCTGGTGGGCTTGGCGCGCCCGGACTGCTCCGCCAGTTCCAGAAACAGGCGCCTTTCCTGCGTGCACGCAACAAGCACATCGTCGCCGTCTTGCAAGGCCTGCATGAAGGCTGGGGTTTCGCGCCGGCACAAGGCCGAGTGCAGAGTCAGGTTTTCATTCAGCGCCGCGCCCAGGCTCCTGGGATCCAGTGGCATCGTCTTGTTGCAGTCGCAAATCAGTGTTGTCATGTGGCTTGCCCGATTCGTGGGCTGTACTGTCACGCAGGTTATCAGGATTCGCGCCCTCAGGTGGGTCCTCGAACAACTGAAGGAATTTGGCACTGGCCATTTGTCGCAGCATCGATTCGGGAATCGGATCCGCCAGCGAGTAGTCGTCAATATAGGTATCGAGTCGATCCATCACCTGATAATGCGGGTCGGAAAAGAGCTTCTTCATGGCTGCATTGCGCACCTCCGGCGCCACTTCACGCGCCACAAAGGGAGCAAAATCGGACTGTTGCGTCAGCGCCTGAGCGTCCTGCAAGGTCAGCACCACCAGCTTGTCTTCCTGCGGCAGGACCGCGCCCACGGCGTCATCGACTGATGCCGGATTCGTCCGCAAGTCAAGGGGCTCGATCACCGGCTCTTCGAGCATCTGGCCGGCGCGCAGGGCTTGTTTGCGCTGCGACCAGCGACTCAGGAAACCGTCAGCCACGATGCTTTTCCGTGCTGATCAGGGCCGGATTTCCGAATCGGTCGGTCAAGGACCGAAAACTCTCGGGCCGGCGGCGGCGTTTGGGTTCGCTATCTTGGTGACGAGCAACAAAGGCCTGTAGCCACTCGATCACAGCAGCCGGAGCCGGAACTTGCTCCACGGTCTCCTGTGCGTCGAGCCAGCGCCCGGCGTCCACATAGCTCAGGCTCACCACTTCGGGTCGGGCAATCGGTCCCTCGCTCAAAGTGGTTTCTTCTTCCATGCGCCACAAGACAAACCAGCAAGGTGCACTGGAGCTCAGATTGAGCTGGTAACCCTCAGCATCGTCGCCGTACAGCGTCACCGTGTAGCCAGGATGCAACCAGCGCTCCTCCCGCTCGTCCTTGTAGAGCAGGCGCGCGCTGACGCCAAAACCCTCCTCGTGCGGCACCACATCGGCCAGGACCCAGCGCCAGTCCTGCCAGCGCCTCATCTCTGTGGTGTTGCGTTCGCGGCGCATCACGACGGCAACGCTCAGTTCAGGACGAGGGTCATTCATATGAAGCCGCAATTTAACTGGGCAGTGATTGCGTTGCCGAGAGCCGCTGCATAAAGCGCTCGCACTGCGCCAGCTGCGTCAGGCTGACATATTCATCGGGCTGATGCGCCTGCGCTATGCTGCCCGGACCGCACACCACGGTCGGGATACCTGCCTGCTTGAAAATGCCGGCCTCGGTACCAAAAGCCACCTCGGTGGTGCGCTGCGCGCCTGACAGTTGCCGCGCCAGCAGCGTGACCGGGTCATCCGCACTGCCCAGAAAACTAGGGATTTCGCAAATGGTTTCAAACTGGAAACCCGCCTCGGGGGCTACTTGCTTCATGGCCACCTCCAGGCGACGTGCCTGCGCCACGATCTCCTGCTGCATCAGCCTTGCATTGGCCGTCGGGAGGTCACGAAACTCGTAGTGGAACCAGGCATCGCGCGGCACCACGTTGTCGGCAATACCGCCCTGAAACTGGCCGACGCTGGCGGTTGAAAACGGTACATCAAAGCCTTCATAACGCGGCTCGTCACGCTCAAAACTTTCGGCCATATCGCGCACCTTGCCAATCAATCGTGCTGCCATCTCGATGGCGTTGACCGACTTGGGCGTCAGTGATGAATGGGCCTCCTTGCCACGCACGCAGCAGCGGTATCGGTAGACACCCTTGTGCGCAATCGCCGGCACCATGCTGGTCGGCTCACCGATGATGCAGGCCAGCGGCTTGATGCCGGCCTCACGCAAGTCGGCAATCAACTCGCGCACGCCAAAGCAGCCCACCTCTTCGTCGTAGCTCAGGGCCAGGTGCACAGCAAACGGTGCCGGACTGTTCAGAAATTGCTCCGCATGCGAAAGCGCGACGCCGATGAAGCCCTTCATGTCGGCACTTCCACGGCCATAGAGCCGCGGCTCAGGAAGAGCCTGCACGACCGCGCCCAGTGGTGGCACAGACCAGTCCTGTCCATCCCAGGGAACCGTGTCAGTGTGGCCAGAGAGAATAATCCCGGCGGTCTTGTTCTCACCCAGTGTCGCAAACAGATTGGCCTTGGATTTATCTGCGTTGAAGGTGAGCCGGCTCCGAACACCCAGGCGCAGCAACTCATCGCGGACAAAGTGAATCAGTTCCAGATTCGAGTTCTGGCTCACCGTGTTCATGCGAACCAGCGACTGAACGAGTTCAAGGGCAGTATTGGGAAACATGGGAAGATTGTCGGCCATTTGAAGGAATTGAACACAAAGATGAATTCCGCCCGCTCACTGCGCATCGTACTCGCGAGCGTTGGCTCGCGCGGTGACGTCCAGCCTATGCTCGGGCTGGCGCAGTCGCTTGCTGCACGCGGTCACCGCCCCTTGATTGCCGCACCGGCGAACTTCGAGGGCTGGGTTCGCTCTCTCGGCTTTGACTTTGCCCCGCTTGGCGAAGACATGCAGGCGTTTCTTGCCAGGAACCGGCAGATCATGACGGGCAAACCGCTGCGGATGCTGAGGGAAATGATCCGTTACTTCAAAGAGCAGATTCCGTTGCAGGCGCAGCAGCTTGCACCCATTTGTCGAGGCGCCGACCTGGTCGTCTACGGCGGACTGGCCTTCACAGCCCCCAGCGTGGCCGAACATTTGCGCTTACCGGTACTGGGTGTGCTCTACAGCAACTGCCTGCTGCCGGCCAGCCTGCACCCACCACCCAATATTCCCTGGCACGGCTTGCCGGGCTGGATTAACAGGCTGATCTGGCGCATCAACCACGTTATGGGTGACCTGCTATTGCGCCGTACGCTGAACTCGATGCGCAGCCATTTAGGCCTGCCGCTGCTGGATCACCTGCGGAGCCATCTGATCGAAGGCGATCCGCTAGTGATTGCCGCAGACGAAGTCCTGTTCCCGCCGGACACCTCCTGGCAAGGACGCTTTGCGTACGCCAATTTCATCTACTTCGACGATCCGGCGCCACTCGACCCGCAACTCAATGACTGGCTGAGTGAAGGGGAAGCGCCCATCTACATTGGCTTTGGCAGCATGTTGGGCCAGGGTATTGAACGTGTCGAGCGCATGCTTGTCGAAGCTGTCAGCGCCACCGGGCGCCGCTGCATTGTGGATGCCGGCTGGGCCGGACTCGGAGCCGCTGCACTGCCACACGGTTGGCTCAGGGTGCGCAATGCGCCGCACGCCCTGCTCTTTCCTCGCGTGGCAGTCATCGTGCATCATGGTGGCTCGGGCACGACCGCCCAGGCGCTTCGTGCCGGCGTGCCTCAGGTTCTGCTGCCCTTGATCCTCGATCAGTTTCACCACGGGCATCGCCTGTACCTTGCCGGCATCGCACCCCGACCGGTGCCAATGGAAAAGATCACGACGACCGCGTTGACCTCTGCCATCGAATCGGCGTTGCGACTGCCCGTCGGTCCGCGCCTGGAGGCGGCCGTGCGGCTCAGGGCCAGCGACGGCCGTGCCAGCATCGTGCAGCGGATCGAAGCACTGGTGGGACAATAGGAGCAACGTCAATCCAAAGGAAGCCCCATGCCACTGAAGAGCCTGTTTGAACCCTTTCAATTCAAGTCGCTGAGACTGCCCAACCGCGTTGTCATGGCACCCATGACCCGATCCTTTTCACCCGGCGGTGTTCCAACCGAACAGGTGGCTCAGTACTACGAGCGCCGTGCGAGGGCGGCAGTCGGGCTCATCATTTCGGAAGGTACGGTGGTCAATCGCCCATCCTCCTCGAACGACCCGAACGTGCCTCGCTTCTGGGGTGCCGATGCCCTGCCGGCATGGAAGAAGGTGATAGACACTGTGCACGCCGCTGGCGGTGTCATGGCGCCGCAGCTCTGGCACATGGGCGCTGTTCGCAACCGCCGCTCAGACTGGCTGCCACCGGCCCCGATGGAAGGTCCGTCCGGCTTGTCAGCACCGGGCAAGCAGTTTGGCGAGGCGATGAGCGACGCAGCCATCGCCGATACGATTGCCGCTTTCGCCCAGGCGGCAGCCGATGCCCAGGCGCTGGGCTTCGACGCCATTGAACTGCACGCCGCCCACGGCTACCTGATCGACCAGTTCCTCTGGGACGGCACCAATCAGCGCAGCGACAGCTTTGGCGGCACGACGCTGACCGAGCGCAGCCGGTTTGCCGTCGAGATACTGAAGGCGGTGCGCGCGAGGGTCGGTCCGGACTATCCGGTGATCATCCGCCTCTCGCAGTGGAAGCAGCAGGATTACGCAGCGCGCCTCGCCAGGACGCCGCAGGAGATGGAGGACTGGCTGCGCCCCTTGGCAGACGCCGGGGCCGACATTTTTCACTGTTCGCAGCGCCGCTTCTGGGAGAGCGAATTCGATGGTTCGGATCTGAACTTTGCCGGTTGGGCAAAGAAGCTCACCGGCAAGCCCACGATTACAGTTGGTTCGGTCGGGCTCAGCGGTGAATTCATCGCCTCGTTCGGTGGTGAATCGTCCAAGCCGGCATCACTGGATGAACTGTTGCGCCGGCTGACCCGCGGCGACTTTGACCTCGTGGCGGTGGGCCGGGCACTGATCACTGATCCGCAATGGGTTATGAAAGTTCGTGATGGGCAGCACGACCAATTGCTGGACTTTTCGCCGTCGGCGCTGGCGACCCTCCTCTGAGCCTTCGTTGCTGACCGACTGCTGCGCTATTCGGTCGCCATTTCGGCGCCGGCGCGAATGGCGACCGCGCAGTATTTGAACTCAGGAATCTTCCCGACCGGGTCAAGCGCGGAATTGGTCAACAGATTGGCTGCCGCCTCGGTGTAGGCAAAAGGCATGAAGACGGTGCCGTCGGGTGTGCCATCGTCACGCCGCAAGAGGACATTGACACTGCCACGGCGGGAGCACAGATTGACCCTCGCCCCTGCCTTCACCCCAATGCGCGCGAGCTCGTGGCCATTGACCGAAGCAGTTGCCGTCGGCTCCAGCGCGTCCAGGACTCTGGAACGGCGCGTCATGCTGCCGGTGTGCCAATGTTCGAGTTGTCTCCCGGTGATCAAAACCAGTGGGTAATCCATGTCCGTTTTTTCGCTGGCTTCAATCAGCGTCGTGGGCACCAGATGAGCCAAACCGTCCGTAGTCTGAAATTGATTGGCAAACAATATCGGTTGACCTGGATCGTCCGCACTCAAACACGGATAGGTCACGCTGCCTTCGCCTTGTAAACGCTCCCAGGTGATGCCGCCAATGGAAGCCTGCATGGCCTGGCGCATTTCTTCAAACACGGCAGCCACACCATCGCTTTCACCCGCATATGACCAGTTCAAACCCATGCGTCTGGCGATTTGTTGAATGATCCACAAGTCCGGCTTGGCGTCTCCCGGTGCCTCGACAGCCTGCCGACCCAGCTGCAGCATGCGGTCGGTGTTGCTGACCGAACCGGTCTTCTCCGGCCAGGCCGTGGCAGGCAGTACAACGTCGGCCAGCCAGGCCGTCTCGGTCATGAAGATGTCCTGCACCACCAGATGCGACAGCGACGCCAGCGCGTGACGGGCATGGTTCAGATCGGGATCGCTCATGGCCGGGTTTTCACCCATGATGTACATGCCCCGCACTTTGTGCGGATCATCGTCGCTCACCAACGCCTGGCGCATGATTTCGACCACCGTGTAGCCGTTCTGGTCATCCAGCTCGCAGCCCCAGAAATTCTCGAACCAGTCGTGTGCCGCCTTGTTCGTGACGCGCTGGTAATTGGGGAACATCATCGGAATGAGACCCGCATCGCTGGCACCCTGCACATTGTTCTGGCCGCGCAGCGGGTGCAGTCCGGTGCCCGGTTTGCCGATCTGCCCAGCCACCATGCACAGGGCAATCAGGGCGCGCACATTGTCGGTACCGTGCACGTGCTGGCTGACCCCCATGCCCCAGAAGATCATGGCGCCTTCGGCCTTGGCGTAGGCACGTGCCACTTCACGAATAGTCTGCGCTTCAATCCCACAAACCGGCGCCATCGCCTCCGGGCTGAATCCCTGCACGCCGGCGCGCACCGCCTCGAAATTGCTGACACGAGAAGCCATGAAGGCCGGGTCTGTCAACCCTTCTTCGATCAGCGTGTAGATCATCGCGTTGACCAGGGCAACGTCGGTGTCAGCCGTAAAACGCAAGTTGCGCCAGGCATGTCGCGCCAGGTCGCTGCCGCGTGGATCGGCAACGACGATCTTCATGCCGCGCCGAGCGGCGTTCTTCATCCAGCTGGCCGCCACCGGGTGGTTGCTTGAAGTGTTGGAGCCGATCACCAGAATCAACTCGGCATGCTCCACATCGCGCACCTGATTACTGACCGACCCCGAACCAATACCTTCAAGCAAAGCCGCCACGCTGGAGGCGTGACACAAGCGCGTGCAGTGGTCGACGTTGTTGGAACCAAAGCCGGTGCGAACCAGCTTCTGGAACAGATAGGCTTCTTCATTGCTGCCCTTGGCTGAACCCAGGCCCGCCAGTGCCTTGTTGCCATGCTGACCGCGCAGGTGCTTGAGCGACTGCCCTGCAAGGTCCAGTGCCTCCTCCCAGCTGGCAGGTCGAAACACGCTGGACCAGTCGGCGCCATCGCGGTTCAAGGTCAGCAGCAAGGCAGGATCCTTGGCCACACCCGCGCGCCGAATCAGCGGCACTGTCAGCCGCTGCCCGCTGTGCACATAGTCGAAACCGAAGCGCCCCTTGACACAGAGCCGCTGCTCATTCGCGGGGCCTTTGCGTCCGAGCACGCCAATGATCTTGTTGCCTGTGACCTGGTAGCTCAGCAGGCAACCGACGCCGCAGAACGGGCAAACCGAGTCCACCAGCTTCTCCACGACCGGCGCAACGGTGCTGCCACGAGGCAAGAGAGCCCCAGTGGGGCAGGCCTGCACACATTCACCGCAAGCGACGCAGGAACTGCTTCCCAGCGTGTCCCCCAGGTCAAACACAATGCTGCTGTGGGCACCGCGCGCGGCAAGACCGATGACGTCGTTGACCTGCAGATCGCGGCAGGCACGCAGGCAGCGCGTGCACTGGATGCAGGCGTCGAGGTTCACCGTGATCGCAGGATGCGAGTCGTCCGCGGCACTGCTTTGGCGACGCAAGGCCAGCAGTTCGGTCCGCGGCTCCACACCCATGCGTGATGCCCAATCGCTCAGCTCACCCAAGCCAACAGATGAGCCGGCGTCCGGTAAATCTGCCAACAGCATTTCCAGCACCATCCGCTGGCTCTTGAGGGCGCGATTGCTGCTGCTATGCACTTCCATGCCAGGCGTGACCTGACGACAGCAACTGGCTGCGAGGTTTCGCTCACCATCAATTTCAACGACACAGGCGCGGCAGTTGCCAGCAACGCCCAGCCCCTCCTTGAAACACAGATGCGGGATTGCAACGCCGTGCTGCTGCGCTGCCTGAAGAATGCTCTGTCCCTCCTGCGCCTGCAGCGTTACATCGTTGAGTTTGAACGTCAGCGCTGCCACCTCAGCCACCAATCTCGTGCGCAAAATACCGCTGGACCGAACGCACCGGGTTCGGTGCAGCCTGACCGAGGCCGCAGATCGAGGCATCGGCCATGACAGTGCATAAATCATCGAGCGTGACCATGTCCCAAACAGGGGCCTGCATCAACGCGGCTGCCTTGGCGGTGCCAACCCGGCAGGGCGTGCACTGACCGCAACTCTCTGCAGCAAAGAATTGCATTGAATTGAGCGCCGCATCACGCGCACGGTCATGCTGGCTGAGCACGACCACGGCAGCCGACCCGATAAAACAGCCATGAGGCTGCAAGGTATCAAAGTCGAGCGCGAGATGGCACAGGCTGGCCGGCAGAATACCCCCTGATGCGCCTCCCGGCAGGTAAGCGTACAAAGTGTGACCATCGGCCATGCCGCCGCAATACTCGTCAATCAACTCTCGCACGCTGATCCCCGCCGGAGCCAGTTTGACACCGGGTTCTTTGACACGACCGCTGACGCTGAACGAACGCAGACCGTGGCGACCCTGGCGGCCAAAGCTGTTGAACCACTGCGGCCCTTTTTCGAGGATTTCACGCACCCAGTACAGGGTCTCGAAGTTGTGTTCCAGCGTCGGCCGCCCAAACAATCCGACCTGCGCAAGATAGGGCGGACGCAGGCGCGGCGCACCGCGCTTGCCTTCGATACTCTCGATCATCGCCGACTCTTCGCCGCAAACGTAGGCACCAGCACCGCGACGCAGCTCGATCTGGGGCAAAGGACAGGGCGGGTCGGCCTGCAAGGCTTCGATCTCGCGGGTCAACATCTTGCGGGCATCGTGGTATTCGTCGCGCAGGTAGATGTAGCAGGCCTCGGTGCCAGCGACCTGAGCTGCAATCAACATGCCCTCAAGAAAACGGTGCGGGTCGCGCTCCAGGTAGCTGCGGTCCTTGAAAGTGCCAGGCTCGCCTTCATCGATGTTGACCGCCAACAGGCGCGGTGCGCTCTGGTCGCGCACGATGCGCCACTTGCGCCCCGCGGGAAAGCCGGCGCCACCCAGGCCGCGCAGGCCCGACCCCTCCATGTTGGCCATCACGTCCTGCGCATCGAGCTCGCCTTGAACCACGGCCGCTGCCAGGGCGTAGCCGCCCTGCTGTCGATAAGCGTCATAGCCGATCAAATCCGTGTCATTGCGGATTCCAGTGGTGGCTTGACCAGCGCTCAACTCGGTAGTTACGGCCTCCAGCACGTCCTCCAGGCCGGCGCGGCCCAGCGCGCACTGACCTAGCAGAACCGCAGGCGCCTGTTCACACCGCCCCAGACACGGGGCAGCCAGAACGCGAAGCGACGGTTGCGTCGAGGCCTCGATCTCTGCACGCAGCGCGTCCGAGCCCGCCATGGCGCAACTCAGTCCGCCACAGACCCGAACGGTCTGCGCCGGCGCGGTCTGGTCGTCACGCAGAATCTGGAAGTGGTGGTAAAAGCTCGCAACTTCATACACCTCCACTGGCGCGAGTCGCATGTCGCTTGCCAGCGCCACCAGATGGCGCTCGAACAAGGCACGGTGCTGATCATTGAGCCGGTGCAAGTACTCGATCAACAGGTCGCGCCGATGACCTTCTGGAGGTGCCTCACCAATGAGCTCGCGTACATCCTGCAGCGCCACCGGGTCGGGCTGTCGCCCCTTGAGTTGCGACAGGTCTTGCACCGATTTGCGACAGGCACCGACCACGCGAAAATCTCTCTCAGGTGTCTTTTGAAATCTTGATCGACGGGAACTTGGAGGAAAAATCCTTGTTCTTGGCGGCAATCGAGAGGGCCACCTGGCGCGCCACCGCCCTGTAGATGCCCGCTACCTCGCTATCTGGATCCGACACAACGGTGGGCTTACCACTGTCGGCCTGCAGGCGAATCTGGATATCCAGTGGCAGCGCGCCCAGGTACTGCATACCGTACTCGGTCGCCATCTTCTTGCCGCCATCGGCCCCAAAGATGTGCTCCACGTGGCCACATTTGCTGCACACGTGCACCGCCATGTTCTCCACGATGCCAAGGATGGGCACGCCAACCTTCTCAAACATCTTGATACCTTTCCTGGCATCAAGCAGCGCGATGTCCTGCGGCGTTGTCACCACCACCGCGCCTGTCATGGGAACGCGCTGCGACAGTGTCAACTGGATGTCACCCGTGCCGGGCGGCATATCAACAATCAGATAATCCAGATCGCGCCAATTGGTCTGGCGCAGCAGTTGCTCCAGCGCCTGGGTTGCCATGGGGCCGCGCCAGATCATGGCTTCGTCCTGCGCCACCAGAAAACCGATGGACATGACCTGCACGCCGTAATTTTCCAGCGGCTCCATGCTCTTGCCGTCGATACTTTCAGGCTGCCCTGTGATACCCATCATCATGGGAATACTGGGGCCATAAATGTCGGCATCAAGCAAACCGACACTGGCGCCCTCGGCAGCCAGCGCCAGCGCCAGATTGACCGCCGTCGTACTCTTGCCAACTCCGCCCTTACCGGAGGCCACGGCCACAATGTTCTTTACCTTGGGCAAGAGTTGCACACCGCGCTGCACTGCATGGGCCGCAATCTTGCTGCTGACGTTGACCGACACGTTGTCCACTCCGGTCACGCTGCGGGCGGCCGCAATCAGCGCCGAGCGAAAACCCGCGGCCTGGCTTTTGGCGGGATACCCCAACTCAACATCGAACGCCACATCCCCGTTGTGAAGGGTCAGGTTCTTGATCGCTTTCGCGGACACAAAGTCGCGTGCGGTATTGGGATCGACGACGCCCTTGAGCGCGTCCATGATCATCTGTTCTGTCACTGCCATTGATTACTCCTGAAGGCCTGTAGTCTAGCGAAGATTGGCTTACCCCCTGCTGGCAGAGGATAATGATTTCATGCCAAATTATTGCGCTGCAACAGCGTCGACCGGACTGATACTCAGTGGCGGCGGGGCACGTGCCGCCTATCAGGTTGGTGTTCTGGAGGCTATTGCCGATATCCGCAAGGCCTGTGGTGCGCTGCACGAACCCAATCCGTTCCCAATCATCACCGGCACCTCGGCTGGTGCTATCAACGCAACAGCGTTGGCCTGCGGTGCCGATGATTTCGATGCCAGTGTGCGTCGCATCGTCGAGGTCTGGAGGGATATCCATGCCGATCAGGTCTACCGGGCCGACTCTCTGAGCATGCTCCGCTCCGGTGCCACATTGATGACGCTGCTTTCGCTGGGCTGGCTGATTGCCAAATGGCGCCACCTGAAGCCGCGTTCCCTGCTCGACAATGCGCCGGCGCTGGACCTGCTCAAGCGCATAGCACCTCTGGAGCGCCTGCCCGAACTGATAAACCAGGGTCATATCCGGGCCCTGGCGGTAACAGCGTCGAGTTACAGTTCGGGTGAACACATCACCTTCTTTGATGGTGAGCAGCGCCTGCTGCCCTGGGTGCGCTCACGGCGCCGCGCGGTGCGCGATCACATCACCTACGAACACCTGCTGGCCTCCTCGGCGATTCCTTTTGTCTTTCCGGCAATCGCACTGCAGATCGACGGCAATTCAGAGTATTTTGGAGATGGCTCGATGCGCCAGTCGGCACCCGTGGCACCTCCCATTCACCTTGGAGCCAGCCGGATTCTGGTGATCGGAGCCGGGCGCCTGACCGAACCCAGAAACCAGCTCACCACTGGCAGAGGCAGTACTTATCCGTCGCTGGCACAGATTGCCGGTCATGCGTTGTCAAGCATCTTTCTGGACGCTCTGGCAGTCGATGTGGAACGCATGCGTCGCATCAACCTCACGATGTCACTGGTACCGCCGCAGGCACGAAGCGCCAGTGCGCTGCGCCAGGTTGACCTTCTGCTGATTTCGCCGTCGCAAAGGCTTGACGACATCGCAGCGCGCCACATCGGTGATCTGCCGCAGGCGGTACGCACCATGCTTGGTGGTGTTGGCGTGTCAACCAAAGCGGCAGACGTCAAAGGCGCGGCATTGGCCAGTTACCTGCTGTTCGAATCAAGCTACACGCGCGAGCTGATGGCGTTGGGTTACGCTGATGCGCAAAAGCAGGCTGGTGAAATCCGGCAGTTTTTCAGCTGGAGCGAACCGCCACTCGCGCCTACCTGAAACTGGCAGCCAACGCCGCACTGTGGCGCGCCAGCAGATTGCTGTCCAGACCAACGGCAACAAACAGGCCACCCATTTCGATGTAGTGCCGCGCCAGCTTCTCGTGAGCCATCAGAATCCCCGGCGCCTTGCCGGCGCGCGCAATGCGTTTGAAGGCGTCTTCCATGGCAGCACGCACCTGCGGGTGATCCTGTTCCCCTACGTGCCCGAGCGAAGCCGACAGATCGGCCGGCCCGATGAAAACGCCATCAACCCCCTCCACCGCCGCGATCGCGTCCAGGTTATCGAGTGCCGTTTGTGTTTCTGCCTGCACCAGCACACAAATCTGTTCATTGGCGTGCTTGGCGTAGTCGGCTATGCGACCCCACCGCGAGGCCCGCGCCCCGGCCATGCCACGGATGCCCTGGGGCGGGTAGCGCGACGCCTGAACAATGGCGCGCGCCTGATCGGCGGTATCGACCATTGGCGCCAGAATGGTCTGGACGCCCAGGTCCAGGTACTGCTTGATGATGGTGGTCCCCACGTGACCGTGCCCGACTGGCACGCGGGCGATGGCGTGCGATGCCGGATAGGCCGCAATGGTCTGCAATTGCGCCAATATCGAATTGAGATCGTTGGGCGCGTGTTCACCATCGATCAAGAGCCAGTCAAAGCCGGCGCCGGCGCAAATCTCGGTTGTATACGGATTGGCGAGCCCCAGCCAGAGACCGATCTGCAATTGCTTTTGCGCCAGCGCAAGCTTGAAGGAATTGACGGGATGCTTCATCATGCAGTTGCACCCGCCCCGTAGCGCTCGCGGGCCAGCGCGGCACCAGCGGCCAGCGCCTCCAACTTTTTGAGCGCCACCTCACGACTCATTGGTGCCAGACCACAATTGGTACAAGGAAAAAAACGGCTTTTCGGCACAAATTGCAGTGCCTTGCCAATCGTGTCAGCGACCTGCTCAGCGGTCTCGATCTCGTCGCTGGCAACATCAATGACGCCGACCATCACGTCCTTGCCGGCCAGCAACGCCATCAAGTCAGGTGGCACATGCGAGTGATAGCACTCGAGGCTGACTTGCTTGATGCTGCTCTGGGCCAGCGCAGGAAAGATCGCCTCGTACTGCCGCCACTCGCTGCCCAAGGTTTCTTTCCAGTCGACATTCGCCTTGATGCCGTATCCATAACAAATGTGCACTGCCGTGGTACATGTCAAACCCTTAGCCGCGCGCTCCAGGGCTTTCACACCCCAGTCAGCCGCGTCCTGCATGTAGACATTGAAGGCTGGCTCGTCAAACTGGATGATGTCAACGCCGTCAGCCTGCAAGGCCAGCGCCTCCTGGTTCAGCAGCTCAGCAAAGGCGAAGGCCATCTTGACCTTGTCACCGTAGAAGCGATCGGCCACCGTGTCCACAATCGTCAGTGGGCCGGGCAAGGTGAATTTGAGCTTCTTGCGCGTGTGGGCGCGCGCCAGTTGCGCTTCGAACGCATGGACCCGGCCCTTGAGCTTCAACGGGGCAATCACCTGCGGCACCTGAGCGTCATAGCGGCCATTACGGATGCCCATCGTGACCTTGTGCTCGAAGTCGATGCCCTCGACCTGCTCCAGAAAGCCATGCACAAAGTGCTGACGCGACTGCTCGCCGTCACCGACGATGTCCAGGCCCGCATCCTCCTGCGCCTTGATCCACAACAGCGTTGCGTCGGCCTTGGCTTGTTGCAATTCCGCCCCCTGCGCCTTCCATTGCGGCCATAGTTTCTCGGTTTCTGAAAGCCAGGCTGGCTTGGGCAAACTGCCCGCGATGGATGTTTGAAACAAGGTAAGCTCCAGTGCAAAAAAAGGTGCGCCTCAGCGCTTCATCGACCAGGGATACGCGTCACGCATACGGCGCGAATTAAGCAACAATCCGGCCAACAGTGTCAGTGCAACGACGACACCGAGTATGACGACTGCAATGGTCCATGGACGACCGCCCTGCTGACGCATCTGAACCAGTGAAAACGTCGCCCCCAACCAGGCGGCACTTGCACAATAGGCGCCGAGTTGCAACAGGATCAGGCTCCATCGCTGCCGGAAAAAGAACAGCAGCGGCGCAGCAAGACTCAGTGCCATCAGCCACATTTCACCGGCGCGAAAGAAGTGCGCGGCCATCAACGCTGCCGCCAATACAAAAAGCGCCCTGCGCTGGTTCATGTCAAATGCTCCATCGACGGACCGCGACCGATCCCGAAAACAAAAATGCCCGCTATCAATAAAGCAGCAGGCATCTCAGTATCTACAAGGCTTTTTGGTAGGATGTGCGAGATTCGAACTCGCGACCAACGGATTAAAAGTCCGCTGCTCTACCAACTGAGCTAACATCCCATCAGGTCCTCAAAAGCGGGGTTTTGATTATCCGGTAAAGGCGCGAATTGTAGCTTCATTTCGATGAATCACCGGGTTCTCTGGCGACCCGATCCAGAATCCAGCCTGCCGCACACTGGCCGAAGGTGGCAGTGACACTGACCACCGAGCCGTAACCATGGCAATTGAGCGTGCCGTCGCCCGTCACCTCGCATGAGGCGTCGGGTTGCTGGACGCTTTCGCGGCTGAAAACGCAAGCAATACCAATCTTCCTGCCAGCAGGCGGCGCGCCATGCTCTTTGCGCAGCCGATGGCGCAGCTGCGCCAGCAAGGGATCGTGCGTGCTTTGGGACAAGTCGTCGATATCCACCAGATGCGCATGACGTTTGCCGCCAGCGGCACCAACAGCAATGAAAAGGCCGGCGCTGCGGCGTGCCCAGGCCGCCATCGCCGTCTTGGCGCGCACCTGATCGCAGGCATCGATCACCGCAGTGACATGCGCCGGCAATAGCGCCGGCCAATTGCCGGGCTCGACAAATTCTTCGATGCAATGAACTTCGCAGTCCGGGTTGAACGAATGAATCCGGTCGCGCATCGCCAGCACCTTGGCCTGCCCTACCGTCGCCAGAACCGCATGGATCTGCCGGTTGATGTTGGACTCGGCCACATGGTCCAGATCAATCAGTGTCAATCGCGCACCGCCACTGCGGGCCAGCGCCTCAGCCGCCCATGAACCGACCCCACCAATTCCGACCACGGCCACGTGGGCTTCGTGAATTCGCTGTGCGCCAGTCACGCCGTACAGGCGCGCCAAGGCGGCAAAACGTCGGTCGGCGGGTACGCTGGCTTGCACGCTACTTGAGGCGCGCCAGCCTGTCCTTTGCCGCCACTGCAGCTTCGGACTGTGGATAGGCCTTGATCAAGTCCTCCAGAGACTTGCGTGCCCCACGCGAGTCTTTCAACTCAATCTGGCAATTGGCGATTGACAGCACGGCTTCCGCGCTGCGCGGATGCTCGGGCTCCTTCGCCACGATTGCCCTGAAGTTGATCATCGCCTCCTTGTAGTCGCGCGTTGCATACTGTGCGTTGCCGAGCCAAAACAGGGCGGCCAGGCCGTAACCGCTTTGCGGATAGCGCCTCAGAAAATCAAGAAATGCCGGCTGGGCCGCAGCAAAATCGCTTTTTCTGAATACTGACAGCGCGGCCTCAAATTCACGTTTTTCGGCCGGTTCCGCCATGAATTCGCGGCCATCGAGTGCGACCTTGACCGGCTCAAACTGGCGCAGCCTGTCGTTCACCCCTTGTGTGATGTCTTTTTGCTTGCGCTGCAACTCTGCCAGATCACGGGCCAACTGCTCATTCATGCCTCTAAGGGTTGCCGTCTCGGCGCGCAGGACCTCGATCTGGCTTTGCAGTTCAAGCAGGCTGCGCCGCAGTGCGGCGTTTTCGTCGCTGGCACGACTGTTGCCCTGCTCGGCGAGAAGCCGAACCGCGTCGACGCGCTGGCGCAGATCGAG
>CAIYGK010000755.1 GCA_903925725.1 uncultured beta proteobacterium
CAGCAGGATGCGTGGCACATCAGGTGGCAAAGCGTCCAGTTCAGCGATCAGGGCTGCCCGTTGCTTCTTGGACATCCGGCCATGCAGTACGAATGGCGTGGGCACATTCCCATTCAGTGCGGACGCAATCGCATCGAGGTGCTCTGTGCGCTCGGTCAGCACCAGTACCTTGCGCCCCAACCCAAAAGCTGCCTTGACCTCAAGTGCGATGGCCTCTGTGCGGGCGTGATCGTTGGCAAGATGTCGGAACACATCCTGTATTCCGGCATTCGTCGCCAAGTCGATGCGCGCAAAGCGCGAGCATGGAATTACTTCCAGGTCGTGCGGCGCGCTGGCCGCCTTGGTAGCCGTGTACCGGATTGGCCCACACTGCATGAAGATGATTGGCTGCTGGCCATCACGGCGGATCGGCGTGGCGGTGAGCCCAAGTACAAACTTCGCCTTGGTGCGCTTCAGGATGGCATCAAAAGACGCAGCGCCAATGTGGTGGCATTCGTCAACGATAACCTGCCCGTAGTTTTCGACCAGTGGATTGACGTCTCCCTGGCGGGACAGTGACTGCATTACTGCGATATCAATCTTGCCCGTCGGTTTGGCTTTGCCGCCGCCAACGGTGCCGATCACGCCGTTGCCAACATTGAGGAAGGACTGCAGGCGCTCCTGCCACTGCTTGAGCAACTCAGTGCGATGCACCAGAACCAGGGTGTTGACACCGCGACTTGCAATCATCGCCGCAGCGGTCACCGTTTTGCCAAATGCCGTCGGAGCACAAAAGACACCGGCGTCATGTTTGAGCATTGCGATCACGGCGGTCGCCTGATCAGGTCGCAGTGTGCCGACAAACGTGACGTCCAGCACTTCACCGGCATGTCGCGCGTCACGCAAGTCAGCACGAATGCCATTGGCCTTTAGCAATTCCAGCGCAGGTTCAAGGCATCCGCGAGGTAAGGCTATATGGTTCGGGAAATTCTCGGCGCAGCCAATCACGCGAGCCTTGTCCCAGGTCGACAAGCGCATGGCTTGCGCCTTGTAGAACTCTGGATTTTGGAAGGCGGCGAGGCGAATCAGCCGGTTGGCCAGCGGCTGCGGCAACTCGGTTTTCTCGAAATAGACCATGTTGGACGCCGTCACCCTCAGCACTTTTGGCATGGGGCCCGGCAGCTTGTTGGTCGCGACAGCAGTCCGCTTCCATGGCTCCTTGAGATCTTCCTCGTCGATAAAGGTCACGTCCAATGGATGCACACCGCCGGTTGCCCGCAATACGGTCGGATCGATGTCATGAGGTGCCATCGGCTGAATCGACGCCAGATACGCCCACTGGTCGGGATAAGGTTGCAGGTCGGAATCAACAAATACGCTGAAGCCGCTTTCACGCGGGACTTTTTGCAGCGGCAGCGCTATCAAATTCCCAAAACCGCCCCTGGGCATGGTGTCCTGGTTGGGGAATAAACGGTCGTAGGAGTCGAGTTTCAATTGCCGGGTCCGCGCACAGGTGTGGCTGATCAATGCTGTACCCAACCGACGCGCATCGCGCGCAGACACCCGGCCCGAGAAAAATATCCAGATATGTGCCCCGTTTCCAGATCGGGATATTTCCATGGAAGCGGGCACGCCCAACTCATGACAAGACTGTCGCAAGGCCAGCGCGTCCTGCCTCCATTCGGCCTCGTCAAAGTCAACCGCCAAAAAGTTGCAGGTGTCATCCGTCAGTAACGGATAGACACCAATGGTGCGCTTGCCGGCCAGGTGATCAAACAGTACCGAATCGGACAAAGGGATCAGTTCCCGGTTGCCGCAGTCAGCGCACTTGATGCGGGGCTTTTCGCACACACCAGCCAACCATTCGTTGGCACATGCAGGGGCATAACCCGTCTTGCCACTGGACTTGCCCTCCCATCGGATGGGAAAGACATCAGTGCGTCCACGGAACAGCCGCCGGAACAGCGCCACCTTTTCAACTGTAGAAAGCCTTGACGCCTCTGGCTCTCGAATCACAAAAGTCGGAGACTGCGGCGGTCGCCACTCAATGCCGTGTGATTCGAGCAGCGCGATCAGGCGAGCATTTTCGGCCCGAAGAACTGCATACGCAGACGGGTCAGTCATCGACCCCATGCTCAACAAGCAATTCATCCATGGCATCACCGACGCCATAACCAAAGTTGTGGCTGATGCGTCGCACCATATTCAGGCGTTCCCAGAGGGTTGGCCGTGACCCGTGTGGCAACGCAGCAATCATATTTAAGGCCAGTTCGAACATCCGAACCAGCGCATCGAAGTAACCTTCGTTTTGCAGACCGATGTCACTGCTGAAACCGGCGGCTCGCTCGCAGTAATAAACCATCAGTTCCGCCAGCCCGTCAGATTGGCCGACGGCTTTCTTGTATTCGGATATGGCTTTCTTGGCCTTGGCAACTGAAGTGTTCTGGTTTTTGAAAACATCAGGCCACAGCCAACGGTCAATGATGGCCTTGTACGGTTTCAGCACATCGTCGCCGAGTGCGAAGCGGGCATGCAGGAACGCTTGGTTTTCCTTGCTGGCGACGTACAGGTCTTGCACCAGACCGATCAGGCCGGTGCGGTCAAAGCTCGCGAGACTGGCTTTTACGTCGCCCCAACTGGGCGTATTTTTCTTCGTGGCCATTCGATCTATTCCACTTCGATCGCAGGTTGGCAGTAGTGCTCGGCATTGTATTCCTTGTCGTGTGCGGTTGTTATTCGAAATTTGCGAATAACCGAATCCTCCTGCAACCCACTGTCTGCCAACACCTACTTCATGTGATCGTCTGGGGTTTGGGCTTCCATGTCATAGAGATGCCCGTCATCTTGGTGAATGCAACACGCGCAAAGGGTGAATTCAATTCCATCCCTTATCTTGCGCGGGTGATGGGATACCCCGCCCTGATCCTGCAAGGGGCGATGGGAATCCCCCCTTGTTTCAATTTGCACGCGTAAAAATTCATCCTCGCGCACGCGTCGCGGTCGGTGGAGTGTAGAGATTTACCCCCCCCCATCCCCATGGCAGGCACGTTAGGGTGGCTATGGTGGATATTGTTTTGCAGCGACCACAACCATAGGAGATCACCGGCACCGCCATCACATCCGTCACAGATCCGGAAGCTCAGTTTCTGAATTGACCTGCCAGACTGCGTTCATCGGAATACCGATTGCGTGTCACCTGCCTACGTCTGCTGAGCGGCAAGCATTTTCGAAAATCCTACACCCGGTTCCGACCATAAGCGGGTGCCCATTGGTGGCAGCTTTCGGGCAACCAAAACAGTTTTGTCGCCGAGGCGCCGCAAAGCTGTCGCTCAATTTGGTGCGTCCCTTGCACATTGCCGACCGTGGCGGCGAGGAAGTCGGAGACAGGACTGCAGCGGGAACAGACGTAGCTCATCCCAAAATGCTTGCTCCATACCCGAAATTCACTGTGTAGCCTGACCGGCAGCAATGGGACGCGGATTTCGACGGTGGGGGCACCAGCTTCCGACCAGGTTCGGGCATAAAACTTCGTCCCAGACACCAGTCCGAGACTTGTCGAGAAAATCGGCGGTAGTCAATTTCCTGCTAAAGCCGGATTTATGGACTGGCGGGCTACAGTGAGGCGAATTCCGTCCAGCTTGCAGTCTTGGAACTGCTTGCCACGACAGTCGCCATGAAGTTGGATACCCATTGCCGATCTTGTGTATTCCGATGTGCGTCTGGCTGCAACGGGGGCTAGGATTCCTTTCGCCATCAACTTCGCGCCTGAGATATTGCTTGCGCAGCTAACTTTATGAAAATGCCGCGATGCCGGTCTGGGCCCGGCCCAGGATCAGCGCATGGATGTCGTGCGTGCCTTCGTAGGTGTTCACCACTTCCAGGTTCACCAGGTGCCGCGCCACGCCGAACTCGTCGCTGATGCCGTTGCCGCCCATCATGTCGCGCGCCAAGCGTGCCACATCCAGCGCCTTGCCGCAGGAGTTGCGTTTCAGCAGCGAAGTGAGTTCCACAGACGCCGTGCCTTCGTCCTTCATGCGGCCCAGGCGCAGGCAGCCCTGCAGGCCCAATGCGATCTCGGTCTGCATGTCGGCCAGCTTCTTCTGGATCAGCTGGTTCGCCGCCAGGGGACGGCCGAACTGCTTGCGGTCCAGCACGTATTGGCGCGCGCGGTGCCAGCAGTCTTCGGCCGCGCCCAGGGCGCCCCAGGCGATGCCGTAGCGCGCCGAGTTCAAACAGGTGAACGGACCTTTCAGTCCCTGGACCTCGGGGAAGGCGTTCTCTTCCGGGCAGAACACGCCGTCCATGACGATCTCGCCGGTGATGGAGGCGCGCAAGCCCACCTTGCCGTGGATCGCCGGGGCGCTCAGGCCTGCCATGCCTTTTTCCAGCACGAAACCGCGGATCGGGCCGACCCTGGACAGTTTCCTGCAGGACATCGTCATGCCATGGCAGGGAACGACAGCCCATCTGTACGAGCGGCTGGATCGCTATGCACGAAACGATCGCTCAGCCTGGCCGCGTTCACCCAAGGGTTTGTCAGACCAGCTGCGCCGCATCGCGCCCGCGTTTCGCACCAAGGCGATCGAAATCACCCACATGGGTCATACCCGCCAGGGCGGCCAGTGGCGCATTGCCGCCAGCACACCGTCCGATCCGATCACATCAACGCGCGATTTCTAACCCGATCGCCCCATCCACCTTTTTTGAAAGAACCCGCCATGCACACGAACAACGAACCTGTCAACACGATCACCAGGCTTGGCCCCGAGCCCGACGAGATGGAGCGCAAAGTCTCGCAATGGCTTGCCAGTGAAAAAACCCTAATTTGGGTGCCAATCATCGATGTAGAAAACTCCCCCGAGGGTCGGGAGGCGGCAAAGGCGCTGGCGCAGGAACTCGAGGGGGGCTGGTTTATTTTTGACGAAACCGACTTCCTCACCTTGCCCGAGGGCATCAAGGGCTGGCTGCTGCCCTTGGACGCTGAAGACACGGACGTCATCTGTGGCCGATGGGAAAGGGAGGTCTCATTCATGCACGCCAAGCAGCGACGAACCGGGGAACTGGTGACGTTTCTGACGGATGTTGAGGCGCTCATGGCCAAACAGAACATGAATCCAGAAGCCAAAACATGAACACGATCCAAGCGTCAGAACAGTGCGACGCAATGCAAAGAAGTTGCCGAAATGAGCAGGTTTGGACTTGCCTTATGGCCGCACCAGAGCGTTCATGGAGTCCCGAAACCCCCTCTCAGAAAGATGAATCCATGACACCAGAACAACCCAGTGTTGCCGCCCAGTTGGCGGCCCTTCCCAACCTGCCTATGCCAGAGCTGTGGAAGCTGTGGGACGCACATTTCGCACGCCGCCCCGGAACGTGGAGCCGCGATTACGTGGCCTCACGCGTGGCCTACAAGATCCAGGAGCGCGCCTACGGCGGGATGGACACCGACATCAAGCGCCGACTGCTGCGCATGGGCGAGGGTCAGTCCAGGTCCCATTCTCAAGTGAGGAAGCGGCGCTATTCCGGCAACGACTTGTTGCCCGGCACGGTGCTCATCCGCGAGTGGGCAGAGACATCGCACCGGGTGACGGTCACACCCGAAGGACGGTTTGAACTCAACGGACGACTATTCAAGAGCCTGTCGGCTGCGTCACGATTCATCACTGGCACCCAGTGGTCAGGCCCGCTGTTCTTCGGGCTCGTTCCCAATCAGAGGAAGAATCCATGAATGCCCCCAATCTGGTCACGCCCAAGCGCTGCGCCGTCTATTGCCGCGTGTCCTCCGATGAGGGTCTGAGCCAGGCCTTTAACTCGATCGACGCGCAAAAGGAAGCGGGCCAAGCCTTCATCGTCAGCCAGCGCGCAGAAGGCTGGATCCCGGTGGTGGATGACTATGACGATCCAGCCTACTCGGGTGGGACCATGGAGCGTCCTGCGCTCAAGCGCCTGCTGGCTGACATCGAAGCAGGGCGGGTCAACATCATCGTGGTCTACAAGATTGACCGGCTGTCGCGGTCGCTGTCCGACTTTGCCAAGATGGTGGATATCTTCGATCGCTTTGGGGTGAGCTTCAGTGCCGTCACCCAGCAGATCAACTCCGCCACATCGATGGGACGATTGATGCTCAACGTCTTACTGTCCTTCGCGCAGTTCGAGCGGGAAGTGACGGGTGAGCGCATCCGGGACAAGTTTGCCGCCAGCAAGGCCAAGGGCATCTGGATGGGCGGCGTGGTACCGATGGGCTACCGGGTTCAGGACCGCAAACTGCTCGTGGTGCCGCAGGAGGCGGAAGTTATTCGAAGGGTGTTCAGAGACTACGCGCGGTCCCAATGCACGACGGACCTGGTGCGGGACTTTATGGCCGAAGGCATCACAACCAAGCGCGGGATCCCGTTTGGTAAGCAGGCCATCTACAAAATTCTGCACAACCGCATGTACCGTGGGGAAATGATCCACAAGGGCAAAAGCTTCCCTGGCGAGCATGCGGCCATTGTGGATCGAGGCTTGTGGGACGCGGCACACGCGGTCCTGTCCAAAGACACGCAGGAGAGGAAGGTGGCCACCATGACCCGCAACAGCCCTGTGGCGTTGCTGCGGGGCCTGCTGTACGCACCCAACGGCAAGAAGATGATTCCAAGCGCGGTGGTCAAGAAGGCTCAGGGCGGAAAACGCTATCGGTACTACCTGGACAGTAAGAACGCACGGTTCGGCAAAGGCCCTGACACCTTTGGCACCTTGGGGGCGGATCAGATCGAAGGTCTGGTTCTCGAGCACGTGGTCTCAGCCTTGCAGTGGCCGGCGTCCGTGCAGGCGGTGTGGGATGCGGTCAGGGCGCAAACGAGTGATATCGACGAGCCGCATGTGGTGCTGGCCATGAACAATCTGGGTGCGATCTGGCAGACGCTGTTCCCGGCGGAGCAGGTGCGGATCGTAAATCTGCTGATTGAACGCGTGCAACTGACTCAGGACAGCGTGGAGATCCAGTGGCGCCAAACCGGCTGGGCGGCATTGGTGGGCGAGTTCAAGGTCGGAACCATAGGCGCGGAACTGGCAGAGCTGGAGTTGGCAGAAAGGGAGTTGGCATGAGCAAGATTCAAAAGGTGCTGCGCACCACCGGAACGGCACAAATCGCACGCAGCGGTCAGGGGGACACGGTCAAACTCACGACGGTGATCCCGATGCGAATCGTGCGCCATCGTTTCAGCAAGGTCATTGTGCGACCCAGCGATGTTCCAAACTCAGAGGGGGAGCGCAGCTGGCAGGCGGCGATGGACGCCAATTTGATCAAGGCGTTGGCTCGGGCCGTTTACTGGCAGGATCTGCTGGACAGTGGCCGCGTTGCCAATATCAGTGAGTTGGCCAAGGCAGAAGGGCTGGAGAAGATGCGTGTCCAAAAGACCCTCAAGATGGCCCGGCTGGCTCCAGCCATCGTGGAGCAGATTGCGCGGGGGCATGGGCCCGTGGGACTTTCGTTCGAGTTCTTCGTGCGCAAGCCGCTCTCGCACGATTGGGCTGAACAGAACGTGGTGCTGGGCGAGTTGTGCGGTTGAGTTCAATGTATTGCTATGCATCGGTACACACCAACGCGCAGGCCGCAAACCCGCATGGATGCTGGGTGTCGTGGGCAGGACGACCCTCGCATAAACAGAGAACAGAGAGGAAAACGGGCAGAAGGAGGTGCGAAATCGGCCGGAATTCAGGGTTCCCTGATTACGCACCGGGCGCAAATCCGCGCCAACACTGGGGCTGCGGGGGGCAAGAAAAAGGCCTGAGCAAGTCAGGCCGTTTTGGATTGGTGCCGGAGAGATGAATCGAACACCCGACCTTCTCATTACGAATGAGCTGCTCTACCGACTGAGCTACACCGGCTTTGGTCGCGCTTGCGGCGCAACCAGTCTTGAATTATAGCGGGACCTCAGTCGGCCAGAGCCC
>CAIYGK010000756.1 GCA_903925725.1 uncultured beta proteobacterium
GTGGATTCGCCAAGCCATCACCCGCTCGATCGCAGATCAGGCTCGCACCATCCGCATTCCAGTGCACATGATCGAAACTATCAACAAGATGAACCGAATCAGCCGGCAGCACCTGCAGGAGTTCGGTTTTGAGCCGGATGCCAGTGTGCTGGCGGAACGGATGGAGATCCCCGAAGACAAGATCCGCAAGATCATGAAGATCGCCAAGGAACCCATCTCGATGGAGACTCCGATCGGGGACGACGACGATTCGCACTTGGGCGACTTCATTGAAGACAGCGCGAACACAGCTCCCATGGAGGCTGCCATGCAGGCGGGTCTGCGCGATGTCGTGAAAGACATCCTCGACAGTCTGACGCCGCGCGAAGCCAAAGTGTTACGCATGCGTTTCGGAATTGAAATGACCAGTGACCACACATTGGAAGAAGTAGGCAAACAATTTGACGTAACGCGCGAGCGTATTCGCCAGATTGAAGCCAAGGCGCTGCGCAAGCTCAAGCACCCCTCAAGGTCCGACAAATTGCGCAGTTTCACTGACAATCTTTAGGCGTCCTCAACACGCCCTGCCCTTCTGTCGAGCGTGGCAGGGTGTTTCAGTCCACCAGTGTGGCGTAAACCAGATTTCTAAAGAGTTTTCGGTAGTACTCACGCTGATTGGGCGCCTGCAACATCAGGCAGGCCAGCAGGTCTTCAGCCGGGTCAACGAAGAAGGTGGTCCCGGCCATTCCTCCCCAATAGTAGGCACCGATGGAGCCAGGCTCGGGAACCAGACCCAGCTCTTTGCGAACTGCAAAGCCCAGACCAAAACCGTAGCCCACCGGCAGCAGTTCGCGCGACGCACCGGTGTTCACTGGAATCGCCCCCAAATGATCCGATGTCATGAAGCCTACGGTTCGCGATCCCAGCAAACGCACGCCATCGAGTTCACCCCGATTCAAGAGGAACTGCAAGAAGCGGGCGTAATCGAGCGCTGTAGAAGCCAGACCTCCGCCACCGGACTCCATAAGCGCATTCTCACGCGGGTCAAGCAGGCGCATCTGCGGGGCTCCGTCCGGGTCACGTACAAAAGGTTCAGCAATTCGATGGTGGTATTGCGCTGGCACAGAGAACCAGGTCGCTTCCATGCCCAAGGGGCCGAAGATGTTTTCCCGCAAGTAGGCGCCGAGCGTGGCACCACTGACCACTTCTACCAATCGGCCCAAGACGTCGGTAGCGCGACCATATTCCCAGACCGTACCCGGCTCAGCCATTAACGGCAATGCAGCCAACTGCAAGGAAAACTCGGCATTGCTGCGTTGGCGCGAACCGATTCGACTCTGCGCATAATTCCGTTGAACAGGATTGCTGCCCATGAATTCGTAAGTAAAGCCCGCAGTGTGCCGTAACAAGTCCTGAACCGTCGCCAACTGCCGCACTGCGTCCAACCGGGCTACTCCATCCACCTGTCGGGCGACTTTCTGAATCGAATACTCCGGCAAATACTTGGCGACCGGATCACTCAGCAGCAGTTTCCCCTGCTCCATCAACATCAGGACGGCAACTGACACAAGGGGCTTGGTCATCGAGTAAATGCGAAATATTGCATCCCGTGTCATCGGCACACCGGTCGCCGGATCAAGCGACCCCAAGCTTTCGAATAGTGCCAGTTTGCCGTGACGGGCGATCAGAACCACTGCACCTGGAAGGCGCTGGCGGTCCACTTCCGCCTGAAGAACATCAACACGGCGACGGACTCGTTGTCCGGAAAGTCCGACTCCCTCGGGATCAACTTCAGCCAGCACATTCATCGTTCCGCCTCCTGCAACAAGCGCCACATTACTTTCCCCGCACCACTTTTGGGCAATGAATCAACAAACTGCACCACACGCGGGCACTTGTAGACCGCCATGTTCTGTCGGCACCAATCGATGATGTCCTGTTCGCCAACTACACCTTGATGTGACGGCCGCAGAACAATCACAGCCTTGACGGATTCGCCGCGATAGCCGTCTTTGATGGATATGACGCAGGCTTCCTGAACGGCTGGATGACCGAAGATCAGGGCCTCGACTTCTGCTGGCCAGACCTTGAAACCAGAAGCATTGATCATGCGTTTGAGTCGATCCGTCAGGAAAAAGTACCCGTCCGGGTCTACGTAGCCCAAATCGCCTGATCGAAAAAAACGCCGCCCTTCAAGCTCCAGGAATGCCGCATCGGTTGCCCGGGGCTGCTTCCAGTAACCCTGAAAGACCTCGGGTCCGTGAATAATGATCTCCCCTTGCTGGCCCGTTGGCACCTCCAGCAAAGTGTCCGGGTCAATGACCCGTGCGTCGGTGCTCATGAACGGTATGCCGAGGCACTGCTGCTTGGGCGCGTCCGGTGGATTGCTGTGGGAAGGCGCAGCAGTTTCAGTCAGTCCATAGCCTTCAACATAGCGCAAGCCAAACTGCTCATAAAGGCGCTGTGCCACCGCCTGCGGCATGGCCGCGCCCCCACCACCAATATAGACCAGACTGGTAAGGTCGTAATGATCGAAGTTGGGACTACCCAAGAGGTCAATCACCATTGTCGGAATATTCGTCCAGTGCGTCACGCGCCACCGGGAAATCAGCCGCCCAGCCAGTTCCCTATCCCAACGCGGCATGATGATCAGAGTGCCGCCGCCGCGCAGGCTGGTGTGCATCAAACTGACCATGCCCGTAATGTGGAACATGGGGACCGCCACCAATACGACGTTCTCTGACGATCCATTGCCCCACAGGCCACTGGCGATTGCGTTATGCATGATGCTGGCGTGACTGTGCATGCAGCCCTTTGGCAAACCGGTGGTGCCACTGGTGTACGGAAGAATGGCCAGATCACCCGGCCCAACGGAAAGTACGGGTGGCTTGATCGAGACAAGACACATGACGTCTTCCCAGTTGTAAACACTTCCATTCAGCAAAGTAGGGCGGGTATGGTTCTTGACCAGCCAATCAGACCACGCAACTGGCGGGGCATCTTCAGCGTCGACAACGGCATTGAGCGCATCGCTGAAATCCGTGACTAACAAGTGGCTCAGTCTTTTTGAAGGCGAGAGTGCATCGTTCGCAAGCGCCAGTTCGGCTGCGAGATCGGATGTCGTGACGGCGATTCTGGCGTCCGAGTCCGAAATGTAGTGCTTGAGTTCCTCAGCCCGGTTCATCGGATTGACCGGAACCACGACCGCGTTGGCCCGCAAAATAGCAAAATGCGCAATCACAAGTTGCGGACAATTCTGCATATTGAGCAACACGCGATCGCCCTTGCAGACGCCAATTCCATGCAGCCAGGCAGCTAGTTGCTCTGCCGTCTGCACCACTTCAGCGTATGAAAACTCCCGACCAAAGAAGACCAGCGCCGCCTTGTCCGGATAACGCCAGGCGCTGGTTTCCAGGTTTTCCCACAAGGACGTGCTCGGCAACGTAATGGCGTGAGGGAGCCGCACTGGCCAAAAACGATGGTGTGCTGACAAACCCGGTTTGACGCCGGAACCAGAGACACTCGAAGCCTGAGTCATGTGACAGTGCTTTCTTGATCAGATTGAATAGGGCAAATAGCAACCGGATCACAGGATAACAGTCGCCGCAATCATTGGCACAGAAACTGCTTGATATGAGGATGCATAATCATCCAAGATGGATAGGTTTTTTAGCGCTCTTGCCTGACTTGCAAGAGTAAACCCCGATGCGTGCGCCATGCGGCGACTGCTAGAGTGTGGCGCACCGGTACATTCTCGGCGTATGCTTGTCCACCAATTTTGTGGATTCAACTTTTTTTCTGGAGTAACGTAAATGCAATTGAACAATCTCAAAACTATCGCCACCGTGGTGGCCTTGATGGGCGCAGTCATGGCAGCGCCAGCACATGCTGGCAAAACGCTCGATGGCATCAAGGCACGCGGTCAGCTTGTTTGCGGCGTGAACACTGGTCTGGCCGGTTTTGCGGCTGCGGATACTGCCGGCAAATGGTCAGGCCTTGATGTTGATGTGTGCCGTGCGCTGGCCGCCACAGTGCTGAACGATGCGGAGAAGGTCAAATACGTACCCCTCAATGCCCAGCAGCGCTTTACCGCCCTGCAATCCGGTGAAGTAGATGTGCTTCCCCGCAATACCACTTTCACCCTGACCCGCGACGCGTCGCTGGGTCTGAGCGTCACCGTGCCAAATTACTACGATGGCCAGGGCTTCATGGTGACAGTCAAGAGCAAGATCAAGAGCGCCAAGCAGCTCAAAGGACAGACAGTTTGCGTGCAATCGGGCACGACCACAGAGAAGAACTTGACCGATTACTCCAAGGCCAATAATCTCGGCATCAAGCCGGTAGTGTTTGAAAAGCTGGAGGCCGCAGAAAGCGCCTATTTCACCGGGCGCTGCATTTCATACACCACTGACGCGTCGGGTCTGGCTTCAACCCGCAATCAGAAAGCGAAGGATCCCAAGGAACACGTGATACTGCCCGATCTGATTTCCAAGGAGCCCCTTGGTCCCATGGTGCGGCGCGGTGATGACGAGTGGTTTGCCATCGTCAAGTGGGTAATGTACGGCTTGTTGGAAGCAGAGGAGTATGGCGTGACGCAGGCCAACGTTGACCAGATGAAATCCAGCACCGATCCGGTTGTGCAACGACTGCTGGGCGGCGGCAACGAAGACACTGGTAAGTTGCTGGGCTTGGACAAGGAGTGGCTGGCACGTGCCATCAAGGCGACTGGCAACTACGGTGAGTGTTTCGAGCGCAATGTAGGTCCCAAATCTCCCCTTGGCTTGCCACGTGGTTTGAACAACCAGTGGAACAAGGGCGGTCTGATGTACGCCTACCCGGTCCGCTAACCCGAATACGTCGACTCAGCAGACAGACGCGGGAACCTGCTGCCGGTACTTGCTTGCTTGTACCGACAGCTTTTTTTTGCTGCCCTTCCTGCTTCTCTCGGCTATTCAACACTTTACTTTGAGAACGCAATCCCATGACCTCAGAGCTTCCGCCAAAAAAGAAGAGCTGGTCTTGGCGCAGCCAAGCCTTCCGAGGATTGATTTATCAGTTGCTGGCGATCGGACTGATCGTTGCCGTCGTCTGGTTTCTGGCGCACAACACGCTGCTCAACATGAAGATCCGCGGGATTCAAAGCGGTTTCGATTTCCTGAGCGGCCCTGCCGGCTTTGACATTGGCGAAAGCCTGTACCCTTTTGATTCCGCGCAGCCCTACTGGCAGGCCTTTTTGGTGGGACTATCCAACACCTTGCGGGTGGCCATCCTGGGTATCATTTTGACAACGGTTTTGGGCACGCTGCTGGGCATTGGCCGGTTTTCCCGCAACGCTCTGGTGCGCGGCCTGTGCTATGCCTACGTCGAATTTTTCCGCAACGTACCCGTGCTATTGCAGTTGCTGATGTGGTACATCGTTTTTACCGAGACACTGCCTGCGACAACCGAGGCGTGGAAAATTGGTCCTGTGTTCCTGAGCAAAGGGGGTCTGAGTTTTCCGGTCCCGGTCTGGGCCAGTGGCCATTTGTGGTCGGCGGTCGGCCTGTTCTTTGGCGCTGTCATGGCTTATGTCTACCGCCGCCGCGCCTTCAGGCAATTTGAAGCCACGGGCCAGCTCAGGAGCATGTTCTGGATGCCAGTGGCCATTTGTTTGGCCGGGGCTGTCGTGGGCTGGCTCGCGGGTGGCGCGCCAATGGCATTTGACTCGCCTGTCAAGGGTGAGTTTGCGATCGAAAAAGGCGGTTCATTGACGCCCGAGTTTCTCTCGGTCCTATTGGGGCTGACCATCTACACCGCCTCTTTCGTCGCTGAAGTGGTGCGCTCCGGCATTCAATCTGTGGCCCACGGTCAAGGCGAAGCCGCTGCAGCGCTGGGGCTGAGCCCCGGGCAGTCGATGCGGCTGGTCACCTTGCCTCAAGCGCTGCGTGTGATCATTCCTCCCATGACCAACCAATTCCTGAACCTCACCAAAAACTCGTCACTGGCGGTGGCGATAGGCTATCCGGACGTGGTTTCGATCGCGAATACAGCCTTGAATCAGACCGGTCGAGCGGTGGAATGCATAGCCATTGTGATGCTGGTGTACCTGACGACTTCTTTGACCACGTCCTTGTTGATGAACTGGTACAACAATCGCTCGGCCATCAAGGAACGCTGACCTCCCTCACGCGCAACACCATGACTGCACAGACTTTTCAATCCATCGCGCCACGTCCCGCGCCGGTTCGTTCCGAAGGCCTGGTCGCCTGGATACGTATCAATCTTTTTGGTGATTTGTTAACCAGCCTGATGACTATTCTGGTTGGTGGAATCATTCTCTATCTGCTCCCTCAGGTCATCAGTTGGGCCTTGTTCCGTGCATCCTGGCTACCAAACTTTGAAGCCTGCCGCGCGCCGGATGTCGGCGCCTGCTGGGGTGTCATCGCTGAAAAACACCGTCTCATTCTGTTCGGTCGTTATCCTTTCGAGGAGCAGTGGCGCCCGCTGGTTGCGACGTTGCTGATGCTTGGCCTGCTGGTGGCCAGTTGCAAGCGTGCCTTTTGGCGACCCTGGCTGGCACTGCTCTGGCTGGTCGTCCTGACGGTGTTCTTTACGCTGATGCTGGGCAATGTTCTGGGTTTGAGCAAAGTAGAGACCGACCGTTGGGGCGGCTTGCCACTGACCCTCCTGCTGGCTTCCCTGTCGATGGTGATGGCGTTTCCCATTGCCTTGGTCGTAGCGCTGGGTCGACGATCCAATTTGCCTGCGATCCGATCCTTCTGCTCGATCTATGTCGAACTGATCCGCGGTGTGCCGCTGATTTCAGTGTTGTTTATGGCATCTTTCATGTTCCCGCTGTTCATGCCTCAGGGGTTCACGATTGATGTACTGATTCGTGTCCTGGTAGGCATCACGCTGTTTTCCGCGGCCTACATGGCTGAAGTGATTCGCGGCGGACTGCAGGCCATCCCGAAGGGTCAAGTTGAAGCGGCTGCGACGCTGGGGCTTTCGTACTGGCAAACCCAGCGAAAGATTGTCCTGCCACAGGCACTGGCCATGGTGGTTCCCAGCATCATGAACAATTTCATTTCAACCTTCAAGGACACCTCTCTGGTGACGATCGTGAGCCTGTATGAACTCACCGGCGCCCTGTCGATGGCTTTGAATTCGGACTCAAACTGGCGTCCGTTCATGATCGAAGGCTATATCTTCATCGCCTTGATCTACTTTGTTTTCTGTTTTTCCATGTCACGCTACAGCATCTGGGTGGAGAAGCAAGTCAACAAAAGCAAGTTGCGTTAACCACTCATCCA
>CAIYGK010000757.1 GCA_903925725.1 uncultured beta proteobacterium
GTGAAGAAGTGCGCATCCGGTGTGCGCGTCTGCGGCACGTTCGAACCCCAGGCAATGATGTAGCTGGAGTTGTACCAGTCGGCCGACTCCGGCACATCGGTCTGCTCGCCCCAGATCTGCGGGCTGGCTGGTGGCAGGTCGCAGTACCAGTCGTAGAAGCTCATGCTGACGCCACCGATCAGGCTCAGGTAGCGGCTGCCAGCGGCGTAAGAAACCATGGACATGGCCGGAATCGGCGAGAAGCCGATGATGCGATCCGGCCCGTGCTTCTTGATGGTGTAGACATTGGCGGCTGCCACCATCTCGTTGACTTCATCCCAGCTGGAGCGCACAAAGCCGCCCAGACCGCGCACGCTCTGGTAGTCCTTGCGTTTGGCATCGGACTGGGCAATCGAAGCCCATGCATCGACCGGATCGTTTGAGAGACGCGCCTCGCGCCAGAGCTTGAGCAGACGGCCCCGCACCATCGGGTACTTGACGCGATTGGCACTGTACAGGTACCAGCTGTAACTGGCGCCGCGGGCGCAACCGCGCGGCTCGTGATTCGGCATGTCCCAGCGCGTGCGCGGGTAATCGGTCTGCTGGGTTTCCCAGGTCACGATGCCGCCCTTGACGTAGATCTTCCAGGAGCAGGAGCCGGTGCAATTCACACCATGGGTGGAGCGTACGATCTTGTCGTGCGCCCAGCGGTCGCGGTAGGCATTCTCCCAGGTGCGGTCTTCCCCGGTGGTGACGCCGTGCTCACCGGAAAACGGTTCCCTGGGTTGAGAGAAGTAGCTCAGTCGATCAAGAAAGTGGCTCATGGAATCTCCAGACGATTTTCAAAATGTTGAGGACAGAGCTGGCTTGCTGCGGTCTGTCCCGCAATGTTTCAGGGGTTCTTGATTTCCGAGCCGGCGCGCAGGTAGAACCACCAGTTCAGCACCAGGCACAGGGCGTAGAAGATGGCAAAGCCGTACATCGCCATCTCGGGTGTGCCGGCCTTGATCTGGGCGCCGATCACCACCGGCGCAATGAAGGCGCCGTACGCTGCGACGGCCGAGGTCCATCCCAGCACCGGGCCGGCCTGTTGCCGGTCAAAGATCACGCCAATGGTGCGGAAGGTCGAGCCATTGCCGATGCCGCTGGCGAAGAACAAGACCATGAACAGGCCCAGGAACATCGGGAAGTACTGCTCCGGGGTGGCCGAGCCGTAGGCCTGCATCATCACGTAACCCACCGCACCCGAGGCCACGACCATCACCGCAGAGATGATCTGGGTGACGATGGAGCCACCGACCTTGTCGGAGATCCAGCCACCGACCGGGCGCACTGCCGCCCCGACGAAGGGGCCGATCCAGGCATAGGTCAGCGCTGAGGGTGCGTTCGGATTCTTCAGCGTGTGCTGCAGCACGCCACTGGCATCTGGCACGTGGCTGATGCCGAAGATCACCGTGATGGCCAGTGGCAGCGCCATCGAAAAACCGATGAAGGAGCCGAAGGTGACGATGTAGAGCGCTGTCAGCGACCAGGTGTGCTTGTTGCGGAAGATCGCGAACTGCTTGGCCACGCCTTCCTTCATCTCACCGAAGGCGGCCAGCTTCATCATCAGCAGCGCCAGGACGATGTCGAGCGGAATCGCCACCCACATGCTCAGCAGGCCCAGGCCGGTGGGCTTGGGCAGGTACAGGTAGAGCATGAAGATCGAAGGTACAAAGGCCAGCGTATACAGATAGGTGATCTTGGCGAAGGCGACGATCGCATTGCCGGTTGCCGGTGACACCGTCTTGAGGTTGCTCATGCCGAACCAGCACAGGATAGCCAGCGGCACCAGCGACAGCACCCAAGTGAAGCCGGCGTTCTGGATCCAGGTCGGCGTGCCAGCGACGATCTTGCCGAAGATCCAGCCGCTGTCCTTGATCAGCGTCAGCGGTTCACCGCCGAACGAACCGAGCAGGCTCATCGTCATCACCAGCGGAATGACGATCTGCATGGTCGTCACGCCAAAGTTGCCGATGCCGGCGTTCAGGCCCAGTGCCGTGCCCTGCAGGCGCTTGGGGAAGAAGGTGGAGATGTTGGACATCGACGAGGCGAAGTTGCCACCGCCCACGCCGGACCACAGCGCCATCAACTGGAAGGACCAAAGTGGCCAGTCCTTGTGCTGCAGTACGATGCCGGTGCCGATGGCCGGTGCCAGAAGCATGGCGGTGGTCAGGAAGATGGTGTTGCGCCCGCCCGCCAGGCGGATCAGGAACGAAGCCGGGATGCGCATCGTCGCACCCGAGATACCGGCGATCGCGGTCAGCGTGAAAAGCTCGGCCTGGGTGAACGGGAACCCGAGGTTTAACATCTGCACGGTGATGATGCCCCACATGCCCCATACCGCGAAGCCGCACAGCAGGGCCGGCACGGAGATCCACAGGTTGCGGTAAGCAATCTTCTTGCCGGTGCTCTCCCAGAACTGTTCGTCTTCCGGTCGCCAATCGGCGATGTCGGCGCTGGAGGATGATGCATTGCTCATGATGTTCCTTAAAAAATATGAGGCGCTGTACTAGTTCTATAGGGCGAACGGCTTGGCGTTGTGGCCCATCAATTCACGGCCGCGCACCTCGGTCCAGAACATCCAGATCAGCGAGACCCAGACCACGCCGTACATCAGCATGAAAGCGCTGGAGCGGATACCGGTGAGGTCCAACAGGGCGCCGAACATGATGGGCAGCACAAAGCCACCCAGGCCGCCGGCCAGCCCGACGATGCCGCTGATGGTGCCGATGTTCGTCGGGTAGTCGTCGCTGATGTACTTGAAGACGCTGGCCTTGCCGAAAGCGAACGCAATACCCAGGATGAACATCAACGCCGTGAACAGGTAAACGTTCAGTCCGATGTGAAAGGTCTTGGGGCCATTCACGGTGGCCACAGTAAAGTCAAACTGCGGGTAACTGAGCAGGAACAGACACACCCAGCTGACCCACAGCACCCACCAGGTGACGCTGTGTGCTCCCCACTTGTCCGACATCCAGCCGCCCACCGCACGCAACACACCGCCCGGCAGCGAGAAGCAGGCGGCCAGCACGGCCGCGGCGCGAATGTCCAGACCAAATTCACCGACGTAGTACTGCACCATCCACAGGGACAGCGCGACGTAGCCGCCAAACACGATGCTGTAGTACTGGCAGTACTTCAGCACTCTCGGGTCTTTCAAAGACTTGAGCTGGTCGCTGAACCTGGTGTGACTCGGCACCAGATGGGCCGGGTCGCTGTGACTGAAGAACCAGAACAGAACGACGGTTCCAAGCATGATCCCAGCGTAGACCTGAGGCACCAGGGTCCAGCCAAAGGCCACCACCAGCGCGGGTGCCAGAAACTTGTTGACAGCCGCTCCGGAATTGCCGGCACCGTAGATGCCCATGGCAAAACCCTGCTGACTCTTTGGAAACCAGCGTGCAACATAGGGCGTGCCTACGGAAAACGAGCCACCGGCCAGGCCGACGAACAAGCCGATGACCAGAAAATGCCAGTACAGGGTGGCGTAACTCATGAGCCAGATCGCAGGAACCGTCGCCGCCATCAGCAAGGCCATCACAATGCGACCACCGTACTTGTCGGTCCAGATGCCCAGCGGCACCCGGATCAGCGAGCCCGTGAGCACCGGTGTCGCGGTCAGCAGACCAAATTCCGTGGCATTGAGCCCCAGCGTCTTCTTGATTGGGATGCCAATAACGCCGAACATCATCCAGACCATGAAGCACACGGTGAATGCCAGTGTGCTGACCATCAGCACTGAGAGCGCTTGCCCTTTTTTTGTCATGTCAAGAAACTCCTTTTTGAGTAACCTGACTTTAGGAGGCGCGCTCCAACTGTGGTATCCCTCTGTGGGAGTAACCGTGACGATCAATCGAACTATGCGGCAGGCAGGACGGATAGTTCCGAGGAACTATGGTCGAATTGAATCTTGTTGGATAGAATATTCATTCATTATGCATCTTTAAAGGACCTGTTGATGAATGCAAGAATTGAATCCCTGCAGCAAGAAGCTGCTTCCAGCCTGGCAGATCAGGCGCTGGGCCAGATCGCAGTGCAGCTGCCCGGCGCCACCGCCGTTTTTCGGCGCCTCAAACTCGACTTCTGCTGTGGCGGTCAGACCATCCTGCGACAGGCCGCAAACGAGAAGAACCTTGACTTGGCCGCTGTACTTGCCGAACTCGACGGCCTGGAGCGTGGCAGCGCGTCACCTGCAGGCACGGAGCCGGCCCAACTGATCAGCCACATACTGCAACGCTACCACCAGGTGCACCGCGAGCAACTACCAGAGTTGATTCGGATGGCACAACGTGTCGAGCTGGTGCATCAGGGCAGGGCTGACGTGCCCAAAGGCCTGGGCGACCTGTTGCAGACCATTGAGGCTGAAATGCTGGATCACATGCACAAGGAAGAAAACATCCTTTTCCCCATGCTGCAAGCCGGAAACAACCCGTTCGCCGTGCATCCGATCAATGTCATGCGCTCGGAGCACATCAGTCACGGGCTGCAGTTGGAGCGCTTGACAGAGCTCACGCAGGATGCGACGCCGCCTGTAGATGCCTGCAACACCTGGCGCGCCCTGTACGCCGGCATTGCCCAGCTCAAGGACGATCTCATCAATCACATTCACCTGGAAAACAACGTCCTGTTTCCGCAGTTTGAAAAGGCGACGTAATCAAACCAGACGGTGTTCCGAAGCAATCACTGCGGCGTGGACTCGGGAGCTGACGTCGAGTTTTCGCAAGACATGCTGCACATGGATTTTGACGGTGGTCTCGGCGATTCCATGTTCGCGTGCAATTTCCTTGTTGCTGGCACCACGCACGATGCCGCGAAGAATATCGAGCTCGCGCGGCGACAAGCTGGCAATGGCTGAAGGAATTGTCATGTCAGCAGCCGGTTTTGCATCAGGGGCGCCACCGGCAGCGCCACGGTACGCGGCCACCAACTTGCTTGTCATTTCCGGCGCCACCACATTGGCACCCTGCATGGCACGCAGAATCGCGTGCGTCAGCGCATCACCTTCGATGGTCTTGAGCAGGTAACCGGCAGCTCCACCACGCAGAGCTGCGGCGAGGTCACTTTCGTCCTCGCTGACGGTCAGCATCAGGATGCGCGCCGCTGGCGCGGCTTCCAGCAAGGCAGGCAGGGCGTCAACGCCGTTGACGCCGGGCAGGTGGTTGTCGAGCAGGATCAGGTCGGGCTGCAGTTCCTGCGCCTTGCGCTGCGCCTGGCCGGCGTCTGCGGCATCGCCGATGACGGTCAGGCGTGGATCACGCATCAAGAGCGCTGTCAAGCCACGCCGGAACAGTGTGTGGTCGTCCACGACCAGAATGCGAATCGGAGGCAGTTCAGAAGTTTGCATGATTACGCTCCGGCTGCAGTGGCGCTGGCGTCGTGCAAGGTTGCCGATGCTGGCTGCATCGGGTGCGCATTTAGCGGCAAAGTAAGGGTAATAGAACTGCCGTGACCTGGCGTCGATATGACGTCCACCTCGGCGCCGATGCGCTGAGCCCGTTCCGTCATGATGCGAAGCCCGACATGGGTCTCGTCAAGCTTGTCGCTGTTGGGGACAAACCCGACACCATCGTCGCGAACCTCGAAACGCCAGGCCGGCTGCTGCTGCACGTCAAGCCATACCTGCGAGGCGCGGGCATGTTTGCGGACATTGGACAGGGCCTCCTGAACAATATGCAGCACCTGTATCTGAATATCCGGCGAAAGTGGCATGCCCTGCCCCTGCATGCTCAAGGTAGCCCTCATGCCGCTTTGATGTTCAAATTTTCGCAGCGTAGTTTCCAGCGCCGGTGCAATGTCTTCGGTGTTGGTACGGGTGCGAAAGTGCAGCAGCAACTCGCGCACATCGCCGTAGCTCTCACGCACACCCATGTCAATTTCTTCCAGGACCTTGCCGATCTCGACGGCATTGCCGGAGTGCACAGCATCGCGCATCAGTTGCACCTGAATCTTCAAGAACGCCAGCGACTGGGCAATCGAGTCGTGCAGTTCGCGTGCCAGAAGATGGCGTTCCTGCGATACCGCGGCTTCCTTTTCGAGTGAATTAAGCCGCAGGTTCTCCATGGCACCGGCCAGGTGACTGCTGAGTGCTTCGAGCAGCGAGCGCTCGGGCGCCGACAGACTGACTCTGGCATGGTAAAAAAGGTCAACTTCGCCCGTCAGATGATCGTGCAGGCTGACTGGAATCGTGACCACTGTTTCAAAACCAGCCCGGCTGCAATTTTTCCGTGGCGCCTGATCCGCCTCCCGAATGGGAATGACCCGCAAGCCGCTCCCAAGCGCATAGGCACCACAATGGCATGCGCCTTTGTCGATGCACAGTTCGTCATTGACCATGCTGTTGGGAAGGCCATGGGCGGCAAGCATCAGGTAGCGCTGATTGTCCTGATCGGACCAGCGCACTGCCACGCCATCGGCGTGGGCAATTCTGGCGATATTTCTTGCGAAGCCTTGCGCCAGTTCATCCAGCGATGTCGCTTTTGCCACCAGTGCGGTAACTTCATACAGGCTTTCCAGGCGTTCATGCTTTTCTTCGAGTTGGCTCGTTTTTTCTGCCACCTTTTGCTCAAGGTTGCGGTACATCGATTGCAGCTTGCCCGCCATGTCATTGAAGCCGTCGGCCAGAGTGCCAAATTCGTCGCTGGTCCCACTTTCGACACGCGCATCAAAGTCACCCGCCTGAATCTTTTCAATCGCCTGCTTCAACTGGCCGACCGGCTCCAGTACAAACATGTAGCCGGTGTAAATGAGCACGGCAGCGCCCAGAATTGCCATCGCCAGCAGACTCATCTGCAACAGATGCAGCAAGGCGGTCCAGCGCGCCATATGCGACTCAATGGCCGTGACAAAGGCATCGATGTGCGAGGCAAAGGTGACAGTTTGGTCACGCAGTTCGTGCAGGGCGCTGTGACTGGAGTCGATCCAGCGCGCATGAAACTTGGCCCAGTCCCGCTCGACAATGTCAAAGCTTGCACGCACGGTATCGTCCCACGGCACGAACAAGGGGCGTTCGGGGTCGCCGCTGCGCAAGGTTGCCAGGCTCTGGTTGAATTCCTTCACCTGCTCTGGCAGGGCGTTGGTCTCTTTGGTGCCAATCGACAGCGCCATCCGGTACGATTGCATCCGCATGCGCCCTGCTTCGTTGACGGCGGCGGCGCCACCGTCGAGCTGCCAGGAGACCCACAGGGTGGCCGCGGTCGAGAGAAGCGCAAGCACCAGAAATGGCAGTCCGACCAATGCCAGTTTGGATCCAAGGCTCCAACGCGCCGGATGTGAACTCATGTCTTGACTAAGCTTGCTCCATTCAAATCAGCCCCAGGCTGGCCGAGCGCGTCAATGCCACGCCGACGATGTAGGCCACGGTGAGCAACGCCCCCATGAACGCACTGCGCTGCACTGGGCGGCTGATGCCCGCTCGCAAGGCCAAACTGCCCAGACCAATGTACACGAGCAGGGCCACCACTTTAGCGCTTAACCAATTTTGTGTAAAAGGGTACTGCTGACTCCAGCAAGCCAGGCTGATGGCCGCGCCCAGCAGCACCGTGTCAACCATATGCGGGGCGATACGCAACCAGCGCCACTGGCGCCATGGCCAGCCTGCTGTCTGAGATGTGCCGCGCAAGACAAACAAAGTAATGCTGAGGGCCGCACAGCTCATGTGAAGATGGCGCAGGAAGAGATAGTCCATTGTCCTACCCGTCCTTCCCATCGAGCCGGGTTTGCGTCAGCCAGGGCGCATAGGTGAACACATAGATGGCAAACGCCACACTCCAGGCTAATGCTGCACCGGTCAGCCAGACCAGCAGCAGATTGGGCCAGAGCAGCGGCAGCAACACCCGCAATAGAGCCGCCACCGATACCAGCACATAGGCCAGAACCTCGGCCGGGGACACCTGCAGCGTACGCCCGGTATGCCCCCGGGCGGTACGCGTGATCATGCCTATGATCAAGCCCCCGGTGGTGCCCACAGCCAACGCGTGCAGGCCCGCCGAGAGTGCGAGCAGATTGATCTGTGCCAGAGCCAGCAAGCCGAGTCCCACAGGTATCCAGGCGTAGGACAGATGAAGAATCCACAGTATCGGACGCTGTTTTGTCAGCAGTGGCTTCCAGCGCAATTGGCGCCATACATGCGCCGCAGCGGCCAGGCCCAACGTCAGCGAAGCGATCCAGCCGGGTGCGGCAAACACCCAAAGCAGCAGACCCAGACCGGTCAACGCCAGTGCCGAGCGTTCCAGCCAGAGCAGGGCTGTGATTCGCAGACCCGGGATGGCGCTCATGCTGAAGCCGGGAATAACGCGACCGGCCATCACGCATTCGACCATCACAATCACCGCCAGGGCAGCGTGCAGCGCGCGGGTAGGTGCCAGATCCAGCAGACCCAGGACCGACAGGTGAAAAGCGGCATTAGCTGCGGATAGCAGGAGTAGCAACCCTGCAAGCGGCAGATTGCGGGTATTGCCCGCCCGCAACAACAGCCGGATCAACACCAGGGCGACGATGGGCAGCAACAAGGTGTCGAGCACCGCGTACACAAGATACGGCGCCGTCAGCACCACGATTCTTGCGCTCAGCCACAGCAGCGCCAGTGCGCCTAGAGGCAGGCCACGCGGTGTGGCCAGACCGGTCCACGCCTTCACCGCCGTCATCAGAAACCCGATGATCACCGCCGAGGCAAAACCCAGCAGCATCTCGTGCGCGTGCCAGAGCATCGGCGACAGGGCCGGCGCCCACACCCATTGCCCCAGGAACACCATCATCCAGACCGGGACGGCCAGCGCCGCCAGCACGGCGGCACCCAGGTAAAAGGGACGGAAACCCAGGCGCAAAAAAGCGGCACCACGTGGCGCCGAGGCACCGGGTTCGAGTATCTTGAGTATGGGAATACTTGTCATCAGTGCCTACCTATTTAGCAGGAAAGCCAGCCTTGGAGCTCGGCACCAGATCGGCCAGCGTGACCGCATCAAGCACCTTCAGATAACTCTGCAGGGCTTGGTTCAGCACACCTTTGAGGCGGCAATGCCTATTCAACCGGCAGCTATTCAGAGCCTTGTCGAAACATTCCACCATCGTGAAGTCGGTCTCTGTCTTTCGCACCACGTCGCCCAGCACGATGTCACTGGCAGGCTTGAGCAGTCGCAAGCCGCCGCCGCGCCCGCGAGTGGTTGCCAACAGACCCTGGTTGGATAGCTCGACAACGATTTTGGTGAGATGGCTGCGGGAAATCTGGTGCGCCTGAGAAATCTCTGTGATGGTCACAGGTTGCGCTCGCCCCTCACTGGCAGCGCAATACATCAGCACGCGCAAGCTGTAGTCAGTCCAACTGGTGAGCTTCATCAAAAAGTCCTTTCGTCGCTTGAATGGCGAGCGCCGCTTCGTGTTTACAAAAACATAAATGCAAAAGATTCATGTGTAATGCATTTTATCGGACTATGTGCACATAGTCCAGTTGCGCTTCACCTTATCGAAGTCAGATCTGATTGCTCCTTCCGCCACCAGTGGCAACTCTGCCCTGAAGCCGACCACACAAACCGTTCACTGCTTTTGAGAGGGGAGACTGGACACAAGAAATCGCTTCGCCGAACGGCTGCTTTAAAGCACTAGTCATCAACGACGGCTACGGGTCGGATGCTCGCCATCGTTTCTGCAATGCGGATGACCGTTATGTAAGTGGCAGCGATCATTCGGTGCATAGCAGTGAGTGGCTCTTGTTGGTCGGTGGCGGCTGTAGCGATCCTCGAAATCGACGCCACATTGCTGACGGTCAGGCTACTGGGGTGAATGTCGGGTATCGAGCCAGCATTTTGGGCAACCCGATGTCGGGTCTCGCTGCTTATGCAAAGATGAGCGACAAGTGGTGAACTTCTTGGTGTGTTGACGCCGACCGAAAACTGACCCACTTTTAGGGGTTGTGCCGACTTAAAACTGACCCAGGTGTTTTACTAGCTCTGCCTAATTTTTGGGCAGGAGCAAAAAAGGTGATCACCA
>CAIYGK010000758.1 GCA_903925725.1 uncultured beta proteobacterium
GTCGCCGCCAACGCTGCAAAGAACAAGGACGAGCAAGCAGTCAAGCCGATGATGAGGCTGGCAGCCCAAGCTTTACCTGCCCGATGGAAACACCTGCCAGGCATGCGCCACATCCTGGTTGTCAAACATCTCATGTTCAAGTTCTTGAAAGTGTTGCAGGGAATTCAGCAGTTCAGGTAAATTTGCGTCATCCAACCTGTGATTGAGTTTGTCCAGCTTAACAAGGACTGCCAGGCGCACGATGACATTTCTGTCATCTATTGCTTGAAAGATCAGAACTGTGCGGAGTTGAGTGCGGCACAGTCCCGATCCTCCCGACAGACGGAGGCTAGGTTGGTCAGTCTTTCGATCAGCCCGGCCGCGCATTCGGAAACAATCGATTGCGGGTTCTTCGGGAGCCTGGTATTGGCGCCTTGTGGCGCCCTGTGCCACCAGATCGTGTGCTGATTGCTCAAATCTGCTCTGCCAATGATCTGTGTCGGGATAGAAAATGCCTCTACAGCGGCAACTGGCGGCACAGCTATCTGAAACTCCGTCTGCAGGTGGTGCAGCGCGGTATCAATAAGCCAATTGCCAGCCATGCAAATCGCATGACCATCCCACTTGCCTTCGGTCTTTTTGTTGCCAATGAAGCCAATCACATAGTTATGCGTTGGCGCTGCATACCAAAGCTGACAGGGGACGATCCTCGACTGAATTGCAAAATGATGCAAAGCCGCTTTCGATATGGCCGACGTCAACGAGCAGTAGGTTCTCAGTTCGAGGGGGACGACCTCATAGAACGTATCTGCAAGTAATTTGAGCGTCGATTGCTCACCAGCGGTCAGCTGCCTCATTTCTTTGGAGCCGGATTCCTGGGTCGGTCGGGTCTCGCCACCAGCCCCTTGGGAGATTCCTGGCAGGTGGCTGCAACCTTGCCTTCAGGGGTTGTGTGTTGAATCGCATCGCCGACTTTTTTCCCCTTGCAGTCTGCAAAGGCCTGAGGCGGCGGCTCGTGACGGTCCGACGCTGCGGGTCGTGATGCCGGGGCTTGCGGTTTGTCAGCCGGCTTGTCCTGCGCGACGGCCAGCAAGACGCAGGATCCGGCCAGAACAAACCCAAGTAGTGCATGACTGGTTTTCATCGTTAACTTCCTTTCAAGGTTCAAAGAACAAGGGACTTGTGACAGCATCTGAGATATAGGGGGCGATCTGCGCATCGGTCAGCGCCGCCGAATACAGAAAGGGCGTGCTGGCAACCGAGAAGTCGAAGGCAGTCCCGTCAGCATACTTGCCTGACATCATGGACTTGCGCAAATCGGCAAGCTTGGTTCTTTGCTCGACGCTCAGGGTCTTGAAGACCTTTGCGAAAGTCGTGGCGTAGTTGTAGTTGTTGGCGCCATCAAGATCACCATAGGCTTCTGAAAGGGCCAGCACCGGGGACCGAACCGATTCAGCGGAAGTCGAAGTGTTCAGCAGGGTGCGCAGCAGTGTGGCAATTTGCGTTCGCGTTGCGACAATCGAAGTCAGGTTGTCCTTCTGCGTTGCTACCAGGCTGTACATGGTCGTGGCCTGATCATGCGTGACGTAGCCCTTGGACGTGTCGATCAGCGCTGCGCCGGCAGTGGCGGTCATCTGCTCGTCAATGCTGTAACCTTCATGGCCAACAGCCGGCGCGTCCTTGATGTAGAAACCGCCGTAGTAGGTGCCGTGACGCTCCGGGCAGAAATAGATGTCGGCTTCAAGCGAGCCGGCATACCAGCTGTAAATGTCGCTGGCGTAGGTCATTACTGACACAGCCAAGCCTTGCGGCAACGCTGACATCTTGCTGTTGATCTGGGCGTCGGTGATGTCGGGCCAGGAACTCCAGCCCTTGCCCTTCATTGCTTCCAGATAGGCCTTCTGGGTGGTGTCGAGCGATTTGATAACGCTGGCATAAAGCGCAGCGCGATCGAAGCTGATCTGGCCGTCAATCAGGTACAGCTCGCGCGAGGCCTTCTTCACTGCATTGAGGTTCAGCCCTGTCGAGCCCGAAGGAACATTGCCATCGATGAGACGACGAAACGCCTGCATCAGCGGATAGCGCTTGTAGCCGTAGAGGTCCACCTGCGTTTGCTGGGCAACAGCCAGCGCCGACAACTTGGCCAATTGTGTGTCATTCAGGATGTAGATGACATTATTGGCTACCCGGGTCAGGAAGCTGGTGTTGTGACCCATGTTGCTGGGGTCGTTGTCGCGCAGGTACTGGAATCCCGTGTAGTCGGCCACCTTGCCTGGCGGGAAGAAGGATTGCGCGGCCAGATTGCCGGTCATCAGGGCGACGCCGGAAAAAGCCATCGTGGTGCTCTGAGCGCCGTCCGAGATCGTCTGGGCCATGTTGAAGGTGGGTGCTGACGTGGCTGGTACCGCGGGCATGGTCGCGGCTTCGTTTGCGGAGGCCGCAGGAACAGGGGGGCTGGTGTCGCTTGCGCCACCGCCACAGGCAAGCAGACAACTGCTTACGACAAGAATTGCTATGAATCTCATGGAAGACCTTCCTTTCTAAACCTATTGTTGTGTTCATTCAGTCTAGTGATTTGCAAACGCTGTACGATGACATTTGCGTCATTTGCCGAGAGCGTTGCAGCCCCGACTAACGGTCTCGCAAGCGACTCAGAAAAACCATGAACCTTGCCAACCTGCTGGTGCGCCAAGCACTACAACAACCCGACCGCAATGCCATCTACAACGGCACAGCGCCGCACGCCACTTACGGCGAGTGGGCGGCGCGTAGCGCGGCTCTGGCCAGACGCCTGCTTGACTCCGGTCTGCTGCCGGGGGATCGCGTTCTGCTGTTCATGCGCAACCACCCGCGCTACCTTGAGATACTGTTTGGCGCCTGGTGGGCCGGCCTGTCGGTGGTGCCGGTCAACGCCAAGCTGCACACGCTCGAAGCCGAGTGGATCATTCAAAACTCGGGCGCGCGCTGGGGCTTTGTTACCAGCGACGTGGCGCCAAGCGCGCTGAGCGGACTGGAGCTCCAGATCGACATCGAGAGTGCCGAAGCCGATGCGCTGCTCGCACCTCTGGCCGACTGCAGCAGTCAGCCACTGGTCGAGCGCGACAAGGACTCGCTGGCCTGGCTGTTCTACACCAGCGGCACCACCGGGCGACCGAAAGGCGTGATGATCACGCAGCGCAACCTGATGACCATGGGCCTGACCTATTTTGTTGACGTCGATGCGGTATCCGACCGGGACGCCATCGTCTACGGCGCTCCCATGTCGCACGGTGCTGGTCTGTATGCCATTCCGCACCTGATGGCTGGCGCGCGCCATGTCGTGCCGGCATCCGGTGGGGTTGACCCGGCCGAACTGTTTGAACTGGGCCGCGCCGTCGGGCCACTTTCGACTTTTGCCGCGCCGACCATCGTCAAGCGCCTGGTGGATTACGCCGAGCAGGCTAATCTGACGCAGCAGGATGCAGCGGCTTCGTTCAAGACCATCGTCTATGGCGGTGCGCCCATGTATGTAGCCGACATCGAGCGTGCTCTGCGTGTCATGGGGCCGCGCTTTGTGCAGATTTACGGTCAAGGCGAGACGCCGATGGTTGCCACCGCGCTCTCGCGCCAACACCTGTGCGATACACAGCATCCGCGTTACCGCGAGCGCATCGCCTCGGTCGGCATGGCGCAGACGCCGGTGCAGTTGCGCGTGAGCGATGAGCGTGGCGTCGCCCTGCCCTGCGGCGCAGTTGGTGAAGTGCTGGTCAGGGGCGACAGTGTCATGGCTGGCTACTGGGACAACCCGCTAGCCACAGCCGCCGCCATCCAGGACGGCTGGCTTTTCACTGGCGATGTGGGTAGCTTGGACGCCGATGGTTTTCTGACCCTGAAAGATCGCAGCAAGGACCTGATCATCAGCGGTGGCTCCAACATCTACCCGCGTGAAGTGGAAGAAGCCTTGTTGACAGCTCCCGGTGTGGCGGAAGTAGCGGTGGTCGGCGCACCGGACGCCGAATGGGGCGAAGTGGTAGTCGCCTTCGTCGTGGTGCAGAGCGACGCCAGCGTGAGCGAGCAGGATCTCGACCAGCACTGCCTGCAGGCAATAGCCCGCTTCAAGCGGCCCAAGCAGTACCGGTTCGTCGACGAATTGCCGAAGAACAACTACGGCAAGGTCCTCAAGACCGAGTTGCGGGACCGCTTGCGGGATTGACAATCGCCTCGGTAGTGGTATTATAGTGATATCACTTTCCCCTGTGCAGATAAGGTCAAAAGTGATCTTCAATCAAGGGATTGGAGCAACAACTGGAGACTGTCATGGAAAAGCAAGCGTCCAACGAATACCTGGCAAAAACCGGCAACGGCTTCATCGCTGTCGCACTCGGGATTTGCCTTCTGCTGGGGGTGCTGCTTGCCCTCACGCGCGTGCCAGGCGCGTTCACCTTGGGTTTGAGTGTGCTTGCCGTGTTGGCGGCCCTTTGCTGCTTTGCTGGCCTGTACACACTCAACCCGAATCAGGCGGCCCTGCTCAAACTGTTTGGCAGCTACCGCGGCACGGACCGCACCGAGGGCCTGCGCTGGTGCAATCCGTTCTTCAGTCGCAACAAGGTTTCGACGCGCGCGCACAACTTCAACAGCGAGAAACTGAAGGTCAATGACTTGCGCGGCAATCCCATCGAAATCGCGGCGGCTATTGTCTGGCGGGTTCAGGACACAGCGCGTTGCAGCTTTGACGTCGAGGACTTCGAGTCCTATGTACTGACGCAGGCCGAAGCCGCAGTACGGCATCTGGCATCCAGCTACGCCTACGACAACCTGGATGAAAGCGGCGGCACTGCTCCGGCAGAAATCACTCTGCGCTCCGGCGGCGAGCAGGTCGGCGCCGCATTGCGGCTGGAGTTGCAGGAAAGATTTTCGCTCGCTGGCGTCGTTGTGGTGGATGCCAAGCTCACACATCTGGCCTACGCGCCCGAGATTGCTGGCGCCATGCTGCGGCGCCAGCAGGCACAGGCCATCATTGCGGCGCGCAGCTTGATTGTGCAAGGTGCGGTCGGTATGGTGGAATTGGCATTGAGCGGTCTGCAAGAGCGCGGCTTGGTTGAGCTCGATGACGAGCGCAAGGCGGCGATGGTGACGAATCTGTTGGTTGTGCTGTGTTCGGATCACGACGCTCAGCCAGTCGTCAATACCGGCACCCTGTACAACTGAGCGTCTTCGCTCTGCTGTTCGCCAGTGCACATTCAGATTCATGGCCAGTCCTGACAAGAAGTCTTTCGCTCTGCGTGTTGATCCGGCCCTCTGGACAGAGATCGAGCGGCTGGCTTCGGCGGAACTGCGCAGTGTCAATGCGCAGGTGGAGTATTTGTTGCGAGAGGCTGTGCGGACCCGGTTGAAAAAAGTCGCAAAGCCCAAACCATCGAACGACCCATCCAGCTGATCAGCGCACCAGTTGCATGACATCCCAGCCGCGTCTCCCGGCCTCGGCGCGCAGTTGAGAGTCCGGGTTCACCGCCACGGCGCGCTTGACAGCCTTGAGCAGGGGCAGGTCGTTGATGGAGTCGCTGTAGGCGCAGCTGTCAAAGTCCTTCAGGCGGTGACCAATGCCAGTGAGCCAGCTGTGCAGACGAACGACCTTGCCCTCGCGCATGTTCAGCGTCCCGCTGGTGCGACCAGTGAACAGGCCATCCTGAAGTTGCAGCTCGGTGGCGATCAGGTGTTCGATCTCGAAATAGATGGCTGTCAGTTCGGTAATGAAGCGATTGGTCGCCGTCGTCATCACCACCAGATCGCCAGCGTCCAGATGGCGATTCACCAGATCGATGGCGGATCGGCCAATACGTGGCACGATGACTGTTGCAAGAAAGCTCTGCCGTAACGGCTCCCACTGCGCGCGCGAGCGGCCTGCCAGCGTGCCGACGTAAAAGTTGGCGAACTCCTCCGCACCGGCGGTGCCGGCGCGGTAGCGCGCATCCATGTCGGCATTGCGCGCAGCAAAACTCTCGCTATCCAGCACACCCTGGTCGATCAGGAAGTCACACCACAGCACATCGCTGTCGCCCTTGAGCAGCGTGTTGTCAAGGTCAAATAAAGTGAGACGCGGACCCCCACGCGTGGCGCTGCGGCCTTTCATGCCTGCCGCAAGTGCCAGGCCTTGGGCCGCATGAAGGTCTGGATGCCGTAGGTGGACAGGGTCAGGCCGACGCCGGAGTCGCCATGGCCACTCCAGGGCAGACGCGGGCTGACGCGGTCGCAGCAATTCCAGTAAACGCTTCCGGCGTTGACCTGGGACAGCAGCGCTTTGGCGCGGGCCTGGTCGGGAGTAAAGACACCTGCTGTGAGGCCGTAGCGCGTGTCATTCATTAGCTGCACAGCTTCAGCGTCGCCCGAGACTTTCTGGATGCCGATGATGGGACCGAAGCTTTCCTCGCGCATCAGCTCCATGCTGTGGTTGACGTTCGTGAAGACTGTGGGCGCATACCAGTTGCCGGAGCCGTTCAGGCGGTGCCCGCCGCACAGCAGGGTCGCGCCTTTCGCTTTGGCATCTGCTACCTGGGCGTCCAGCACATCGAGCTGCTGCGCGCGTGTCAGGGCGCCGATATAGGTGTCCTCGCTCGTCGGGTCACCGACCTTGAAGTCGTGCACGGTCTGCAAAAAGGCCGCCACAAAGGCGTCGTAGATTTTCTCATGCACGTAAATGCGCTCGACCGAGCAGCAACTCTGGCCGGTGTTGTACATGGCGCCGTCCGCCAAAGACTCGGCCGCCGTTTTCGGGTTGGCGTCTTCGCAGACATAGGTCGGATCCTTGCCACCCAATTCGAGCTGCAGCTTGACCATGCGCGGCCCCAGTGCCTGGGCAATTTTGGCGCCAGTGGCGTAGGAGCCGGTGAAGAACAGGCCGTCAATTTTCTGCGCCATCAGCGCAGCACCGACATCGCCAGCGCCAACCACGGCGATGAAAACGTCTTTCGGGATACCCGCGGCATGCAGCAGTCGCGCCATCGCCAGCCCGGTCAGCGTCGCATATTCGGAGGCCTTGTACAGCACCGCATTGCCGGTGAGCAGCGCCGGGATGAAGACGTTGCCGCCAACAAACCAGGGGTAGTTCCAGGCCGAGATATTGGCCACCACGCCCAGCGGCGTGTGCTCAATCTGCTCGGTCATGCCGCCTTCATCGAACACGGTCTCGGTCTGCAGCAGCGCGTCCACCTCTTTCAAAAAGAAGTCGATGCGCCCGAGCAGCCCGTTGAGCTCGTTACGCGACATCTTGATCGGCTTGCCGGTCTCGCTGGTCATGATGCCAGCCAGTGCGTCGAGTTCGGCGACCACGCCGGCCCGAAAGCGCGTGATGCAGGCTTTACGTTCCAGCAGTGGCACTGCCAGCCAGCCGGGTTGCGCAGCGCGTGCGGCAGCTGCCTTGGCTGCTACCGAGTTGGCGTCGTCGGCGCTCACCTGGGTGATGAGGGCGCCGTTGGCGGGGTTGTGGATGGCGAGTTGGTTCATGTCATTTTTCCGTTTCAAGTTTGGCGGCAAGTGCCGCATCCAGAAAATCATTCAGCAGTGGCGTGTCGTCGAGCGTGTCGAGCTCGGGTCGGTGGAACTCAGGATGCCACTGCACCGCGGCGATGTAGGTCGATCCGGTATGGCGTATCGCTTCGATCATGCCATCGTCCGGGCAGCGCGCCTCCACCACAAAACCCTCGGCCAGCTGCTTGATGCCCTGGTGGTGGATGCTGTTGATCTTGCAGCTTTGCGCGCCGGCGAGCAGCTCTTGCAGGCGCGTCTCGGGGACGATTTCGAGCTGATGAAAATTGTGGTCGTAGATGTCGGCGTCGCGGCGCACCAGCGAATCCGGGCGTTGCGTGCTGATGTCCTGATACAGCGTGCCGCCAAAGGCTACATTGATCAGTTGCAGACCACGGCAGACGCCAAACACCGGTTTGCCGGCGGCGACAAAAGCCCGCACCAGCGCCTGCTCGTATTCGTCGCGCAGGCGGTCACCGCTCCAGCGCTCTTCCAGCGGAGTTTCGCCGTAACTGCCAGGCCAGACATCGGCGCCGCCATGCAGCACCAGACCGTCGAGCCAGTCCGCGTAGTCCACAAGTTCCGGTTTGCCCTGCGCACTGTCGCCGGCCGGCGACGGAATCATCACCGGCAGGGCGCCAGCGGACATGACCCAGTGCGCCATAGACTGTTCGATGTACTGCAAGGTCTTTTTCGCAAATGCGGTGCGGGTTGGATCTGGATGCAGGAAGCAGGCGCTGATGCCTATCTTCAAACGGTCTTGTTTCATCTATTTATTTCCCCCCCTATCCCCCAGCCCCTTTTCCACCCCCGCCGGGGCGGAAAGGGGAGCCAACAGCCATATTTGGCTAGGATTCTTAAGAGAGGACGTGCATCGGTATGGTTTGGACCGTTGGAGTTCTTGACATTGGCACCCAAGCTTTCGTCGGATGCCCACTCGTCGTCACCTCGTTGTTTCCAACTCACGCAACGCGCCGGGGCGCGTGTACGTGTCTCCTTAAAACACATGGCCAAATATGGCTGTTGGCTCCCCTCTTTCGCCCGGCGGGGCGAGAGAGGGGCGGGGGGGAGTGAGTGGGGCAAAAAGTTCATTTACATGGAAGCTTTGAACAAAGCCTCAAAATCCGCAGAACTGCAAGGCCGCGGATTTGTCTGGTGGCAGATATCTGCGGTGGCAATTTGCACCAGCCGTGGCAAGTGTTCTGGCTTGACGCCGTGCGCTGCCAGACCGCCGTTGATGCCGACGCTGGCCTTGAACTGCTTGAGCCAGGGCACGAAGGCCTTGCCGCCGCCCGCCACCTTGCAGACGTGCGCCAGCTCGTCAAACTTGGCGGGCACTGTTTCCTGGTTCCATGCCAGCACGGTGTCGATCATCAGCGCGTTGGCCAGGCCATGGTGCAGGTCGCAGACGGCGCCCAGCGCGTGGGCGCAGGAGTGCACGGCGCCCAGATCCTTCTGGAAGGCGATGGCGCCCATCATGGAGGACATCATCATGTCAGAGCGCGCCTGCAGGTTGCCCGGCTCCCTGACCGCCGTCAGTAGCGCGGCGGCAGCGATGCGCGCGCCTTCGAGCGCAATGCCGTCGCACAGCGGGTGGTAGGCGGGGGAGAGGTAGCTCTCAATGTTGTGTGTCAGCGCATCCATGCCGGTGGCGGCGGTGATCGCGCTGGGCAGGCCCAGCGTCAGTTCCGGGTCGGCAAACACCACTTTGGCCAGAATCTTGGGGCTGAAGACCACGCGTTTCAAGTGCGTGTCGTTTTCGCTCACGACACTGGAGCGGCCCACTTCGGAGCCGGTGCCCGAGGTGGTGGGCAGCGCCACGAAATAAGGCAAGGCATTTTCAATCGGGCGCACCTGTGGATGGTCCCAGACGTATTCCAGAATGTCGCCGGAGTGCGTGGCGGCAATGCCGACCACCTTGGCCACATCGAGTGCGGCGCCGCCGCCAAAACCGATGATGCAATCCGCCTTGTGCGCCTTGTAGGCCGCGCCACCCTCCATCACCTGGCTGCAGGTCGGGTTCCCAAAGACGCCGCCAAAGACAGCCACATCGAGCCCGGCCAGATGGGTCTTGAATTCAGCCAGCACCGGCAGGGCTGCCAGCGCCTTGTCAGTGACGATGAGCGGGCGCTTGAAGCCCATCTCGAGCAGATGGGCGCCGACCAGCTTGCGCGCGCCGGCACCGAACTTGATAGCGGTCGGGAATGAAAAATTGGTGATGGACATAGTGCGTGCTTTCAGATGATTTCAAAATAGCGTTTCATTTCCCAGTCGGTGACGCCGTCCAGCCACTGGCGCCATTCCCAGTCGCGGGTGGCGGCAAAGTGGTCAACAAAGCCGTCGCCAAGCCAGTCGCGGGCAATTGCCGACTGCTGGAAGATGCGGGTCGTTTCGATCAGTGTGCGCGGTGCGCGTGCGATGTTCTCGGCTCCGACATTGGTGCCGGTGATGGGCGGCGTGGTCAGCTTCAGGCCTTTCTCGACACCGTCCAGTCCGGCGGCAATCACGGCTGCCATCGCCAGGTAGGGATTCACGTCGGCGCCCGGGCAGCGTGTCTCCAGCCGCGTGGCTTTGGGGCTGCCGGCAATCACGCGAAAGCTTGCCGTGCGGTTGTCGATACCCCAGGTCGGCTTGACCGGTGCCCAGAATCCATCCACCAGGCGTTTGTAGCTGTTGATGGTGGGCCAGATCATGGGCGCAAACTCCATCATGCAGGCTACCTGACCAGCCAGATAGCTCTCGAACAGCTTGCTCATCTTGCGCGGGCTTTTCGGGTCGAAGAACAGGTTGCTCTTGCCGTCTGACAGGCTCTGGTGAATGTGACCGCTGCAACCCGGCAGCTTCTGGTTCGGTTTGGCCATGAAGCTGGGCATGATGCCAAAGCCGGCCCCAATTTCCTTGGTGCCGGTCTTGAACAGGATGGCACGATCCGCCTGCTCCAGCGCCTCGCTGAATCCGATGGCCGCTTCATAAACGCCGGGGCCGGTCTCGGTGTGCAGGCCTTCGATCGGTACGCCAAAGGCCAGCATCTCGTCCATGATGGCGTTGAAGAAGTCGCTGTTCTGGTTCATGCGCAACAGCGAATAACCAAACATGCCGGGGGTCAACTGCTCCGGTTCGATGCCCTTCTTGGCGGCCCAGCTCTGCGGCGTTTCCAGGAAGTTGAACCACTCGAACTCCATGCCGGTCATGACCTTGAAACCCATCTTCTCGGCGCGCTTGAGAACGCGCTTCAGGGTCTGGCGCGGGCATTGTGCGTGCGCCGTACCGTCCGCATTGACAAACTCGCCCAGAAAAAACGGCACGCCCTCGTCCCAAGGCACATGGCGCGCCGTGTTCAGGTCGAGCCGCGCCAGCGCATCGGGAAAGCCATGCTGCCAGCCAGTCGCTGTGGTGTTGTCGTAAGTGCTGTCCATCATGTCCCAGCCCAGCACCACATCGCAGAAGCCGAAGCCGCCACCCGGATAGGGCTCGGCAGCGCCGAGGAACTTGTCGCGGTGCAGGTACTTGCCGCGCAGGATGCCGTCAATGTCGCTGACGGCGACCTTGACCTTGGGTGCTCCCGATTTCCGGATGGCCAGCACCGCCGGGTGCATTGCTCCTGCTGTTTTTGCTTTGCTTGCCACGTCCGTCTCCTGATTTCTGAATTACGCCGGTGCGGCCGAGCCGATCCCCATGTCCTGCAGGGCCAGTCCCATGGCGTGCACCGCCTGCTCCATCTCATCGGGACCGATCGCGCCGATGCAGCCAACACGGAAGGTCTCGATCTGTGTCAGTTTACCGGGGTAGAGGATGAAGCCACGGGCACGCGCTGCGGCATAGAAGGTCTTGAAATCGTACTTTGAATCCGCTGGCGCATGAAAGGTGACGATGATGGGTGCCTGGATCGCCGGGTCCAGAAAGGGCTTGAAGCCGAGTTTCTTCATGCCCGCGATCAGGGTCTGGTAATTGCTGGTGTAGCGTGCCAGTCGCGCCGGTTGACCGCCCTCCGCCTCAAACTGGGCAATCGCCTCGGCCAGCGCCACCACCACGTGGGTCGGTGGTGTAAAGCGCCACTGCGTGGTCTTTTCCATGTAGACGTACTGGTCGTGCAGGTCCATGGCGAGCGACTGGCTGCGCCCGGCGCATTCGTCCAGCACGGCCTTGCGGATGAAGACAAAGCCCATCCCCGGCACACCCTCCAGGCACTTGCCGCTGGCTGCCACCAGCGCGTCGAAACGGGTCTTGCGCGCATCAATTTCAAGCGCGCCGAAGGAACTCATGGCGTCCACGATCAGGCCTTTGCCGTTGGCAGCGCAGACGTCGGCGACTGCCTGCAGAGGGTTCAGCACGCCGGCACCGGTCTCGCAGTGAATCATCACCACATGGGTGATGGTCCGGTCGCTCTGTAGGCGCTCGGCAAGGGCCGCCGGACTGACCTGAACCGCATCGTCAAAACCCATCACCGTGCAGCGTCGCCCCATCAGGGTGGTGAGTTTGGCGGCGCGTTTGCAGTAGGCGCCGTTGTCGAGCACCAGCACATGGCCATCGCGCGGCACCAGCGTCGCCACCGCCGCTTCCACGCTGAAAGTGCCACTGCCCTGCAGCGGCACCACAACGTGGCTGTCCTGACCGTGGATCACTGCTAGCAGGCTTTTGCGCACGCTGGCAGTGACGGCGTTGAAGTCCGCGTCCCAGGAGCCCCAGTCCCTGAGCATCGCCAGCTTGGTGCGCAAGGTGGTTGTGAGCGGTCCCGGGGTCAGCAAAATCTTGTCTCTGTCCATAGCGGTTTCTCCGTCAGTTATTGAGAGGCCTGTTCGTAGTGGGGGGATGCTGCAGCGGATGACTCCGCGAATGTCCCCCGGCCTGCGGCCTCCTCCTTGATTTCGCTGCGCCACCCACTACAGCATCCTCCCAGAGGATAGTCAGTGGTTCGCGCAGGAATAGCCAACCCCGCTCGAAGGATCAGGCTGTTGGGGCGCTCAGCGCAGCGGCATAAAGGAGGAGTCCGAAGGACGGGGGACAGCCGCGAAGCTGAGTGCCCCGGCAGCCTGATCCGTTCACACCATGTTGAAGAGGACGGGGACATCACCTGCCTCGCCAAGCTTGAGTTCGTTTCGAAGTCCACCACGCCAGCACCATGAAAAGCAGCGTGGCCACGGTGGAAGACAGGCCGATCAGTACGGCCATGGCCGCGGCGGCGCCCATCTCCCCGGCCTCGTCCAGATTCAGGATCGCTATCGAGGCGACCTTGGTTTCCGGGGAATACAGGAACACGACCGCCGAAATGGTCGTCATGGCATTGATGAAGAAGTAGCGCGCCATGTCGATCAGGGCCGGCGCGCAGACGGGCAGCGTGACACGCCAGAAGGTCTTGTAAAAAGGAACTTTCAGGGACGCGCTGACGGCCTCGAATTCGCTGTCCAGCGCTTTGAGCGCAGTGACCGCTGTCAGGTGACCCGTCGTGTAGAAGTGCACGATGGTGCACACGGTCAGCAGGGTCAGGCTGTGGTACAGGCCATTGAGCGGGTTGGCCGGTGCGTTGAAGAAGAAGATATAGCCCAGACCCAGCACCAGACCCGGCACCGCCATCGGCAGCACGGCCAGCAGGCGTACCAGACCGTGCAGCATCTCCACACCCTTGGTCTTTTCCAGCAGGTAGGCGCCGACAAAAACCAGCAGGGTGCCAAAAAGCGCGGTGCCGGCGGCCATTTTCAGGCTGTTGAAGAAGGCCACACCCACTTCGGCGTCAAGCAGACCGAGCTCGTAGTGGCGCCAGCTCGGGGTCAGGTTGTAGGGCCAGAACGAGGCGAAGGACGCGAACACGGCCATGCCCAGCATCGCCAGTACCAGGCTGGCGATGGCCGCGCAATAAAGTGTCATGAGCCGGTCGTAAGCCGGTGAGGGTTTGGGTGAATAGGGGACCGCACGCGCCGTCAGCATGGCGGTCTGACGCCGGCTGACGTAGTGGTCAACGCCGAAGGTGAGGACCGCGGGCGCCAGCAGCAGGATGGCAACTACCGCGCCCTTGGCGAAATCCTGCTGGCCGATCACCAGCTTGAAAACATCGGTCGCCAGCACATTGAAGTTGCCGCCAATGACTTTGGGAATACCAAAGTCTGTCATCACCAGCGTGAAGGTGACCAGTGCCGCCGAGATCAGGCCGTATTTGGCGCCCGGCAGCGTGATGGTGAAGAACTTGCGCAGCCGCGTCGTGCCCATGGCATCCGCTGCCTCAAACAGGCGTGCGTCCGACAGACTCAGGGCCGTGACCAGAATCATCAGCGTGTGCGGAAACACGGCCAGGCACTCGGCCAGCAGAATGCCCGGCGCGCCGTAGATCTGGTCAATGCCCATGCCCAGCATCCATTCCTTGAGCACGCCCTGATTGCCAAACCAGTAGATCAGCGAAATAGCCGACAACAGGGATGGCGCCAGCAGCGGTATCAGCGTGATGCCACGAAACAGTGATTTGAAGGGCATGCAGGAGCGCGTCAGCGCGTAGGCAAAGGTAAATGCGAGCGGCACCACGATCAGCGTCACCGCGCACGACACCCACAGGCTGTTCCACAAGCTGCCGAGCAGGGCTGGCGTCTTGGCGTACTCGACGAAATTGTCGAACCAGATGAATTCGCCGTCGTGACCCTGCAGTGCCTGCAGCAGAATGGATAGCAGGGGCGCCGCCAGAAAAGCGATCAGGGCCAGTGCGATCAAGCCAATCAGCAGGTGCGCCAGACGGTCCACCCAGTGCTGCCTGAGCTTGACAGCACGCGTCAGGGGCCCTGGCAGAACGGCAGACATCAGAACACCTTGATGCGCTCGGGCAGCAGTTTGAGCGCGAGCGTCGAGCCCACTTCGAGCGACTGTTCGGACAAAAAATTGAGCGACAGATAAACCATCAACTTGTGGCTGCCCAGCGCTGGCGAGCCTACATGGACGTGGCAATAGGAGCCCAGAAACTCGATCTTGTCGATGCTGGCGTCAAATACATGCGCGTCGCCCGCATTGATGGGGCGCGCCAGCACATCTTCCGGCCGGAGGTAGATCCGCGCTTCGCGATCCGGACCCTCGCAGGGCAGGCACATGCTGCCAAAACGCAGTTCGCCGGCAGCAACACGCGCAGGCAGGATGTTGACCTTGCCGACAAAGTCCGCTACAAAAGGCGAGGCCGGCTCCCGGTAGATGTCCAGCGGTGTTCCGATCTGCTCGATGACACCGTGGTTCATCACCACAATCCGGTCCGCCACGCTCAGCGCTTCTTCCTGATCGTGCGTCACCATGATGGTGGTGACGCCGAGCTTTCTCTGCAGCGCGCGGATTTCCCCGCGCAAGCGGATGCGCTCCAGCGCATCGAGTGCTGAGAGCGGCTCATCGAGCAGCAGCAGGCCCGGTGCTGTGGCCAGCGCGCGGGCCAGCGCGATGCGCTGCTGTTGCCCACCGGAGAGTTGTCCAGGGAACTTGGCTTCACTGCCAGGCAGCCCAACCAGTTTGAGCAGGTCGGTGACACGCTGTTTGATGGCAGGCCGGGACGTTTTGCGATTGACCAGGCCGTAGGCCACATTGTCGGTGACGCTCAGGTTGGGAAACAGCGCGTAGCTCTGAAACACGATGCCGTAGTCACGTAGCGCTGGTGGCAGCAGAGAAATGTCGCGACCGCCTTGTGACAACTGCCCGGAGGTCTGGACTTCGAGCCCGGCGATGATGCGCAGCAGCGTGGTCTTGCCACATCCCGAGGGACCCAGGAAACAGACAAACTCGCCTTTGCGAATCTCGAGGTTGATGTCCTGCAGCGCCGTGAAGCTGCCAAATTCCTTGCGGATGTGACGCAGATCGAGAAAAGGAGTGGAGCTCATGCCGGCAATTGAAAAGAGCCGCACAGTCGCGCCATGCGGCTCATGAAGCGCAATTAGATCAACGCTTTTCGGTCTTGCCGTCGTAGCGTGCAGTCCACTCTTTCAGGATGCGTTCACGCTGCTCGGCAGCGTAGTTGAAGTCGAGCTTGACCAGGCGCGCTTCATAGTCTTTCGGTACATTGGCCAGCGGTGCGGCAACGCCCGGTTGTGCGGTGATGGCAAAGTTCTTGCCGTACAGCAGCATGGCATCCTTGCTGGAAACCCAGTCAGCCAGTTTCTTGGCGGCGTCAAGCTTCTTGGTGCCCTTGTGAATGGCAAAGGCTTCCAGATCCCAGCCCAAGCCCTCTTTCGGGAACACCAGGTCAATCGGTGCGCCCTTGGCCTTGTTGCTGTTGGCGCGGTACTCGAAGGAAATGCCGACCGTGAATTCGCCGCTGCCGGCCATATTGCAGGGTTTGGAGCCCGAATGGGTGTACTGCGCAATGTTCTCATGCAGGCCGTCCATGAACTTCCAGCCGCCGCCCTTGCCGTCCTTGTCGCCAAACAGGGTCAGCCAAGCCACCACATCAAAATAACCGGTGCCGCTCGACGCCGGGTTGGGCATCACAATCTGGCCTTTGTAGACCGGCTTGGTCAGATCCTGCCAGGTCTCGGGCTTGGGAATGTTCTTCTTCTTCGCCTCCACCGTGTTGAAGCAGACGGTCGCACCCCAGACGTCCATGCCGAACCAGGCTGGTGGCTGCTTCTTGTCGCGGTACTGGCTCATGATGGCGTCCAGATTCAGCGGCGCATAGGGAATGAGCATGCCCTGCTTGTCCATCAGCGCCAGGCTGGAAGCGGCAACCCCCATGACGGCGTCTGCCTGCGGGTTCGCTTTTTCAGCGAGCAACTTGGCGGTGATGACGCCGGTGGAGTCACGCACCCATTTAAGTTCAATATCCGGGTAGGACTTGTTGAAGCCTTCCTGATAGGCTTTGAGCTGGTCGGTCTCCAGCGCTGTGTACACCAGCAACTGGGTCTTTTGAGCGGACGCCGCAGCGGCGAAGGCAAAGAGGCCGGTCAGGAGAAGGGATTTGGACAGGATGGACAAGCGCACGTGAAGCTCCTTCAGGTGAAAAAGTTGCAATGTTGTGACCGGATTATGTCGGCGTAATGACAAAACGCCCACGCACTCGATTATTTGACCCTGAGTGTTTCGATTTGTCAATTGTGTTTTGCAAATTGTCAACAAAAGCCTTTTGTGTTGTAATAAAAACATGAATGCTGCGCTTCATCCCACCATTGCACTATTGCAAAGCAGCTCGCTCACCACGGTGGTGCAGCAGGAGATTGAGCGTGCCATTCTGGTGGGCGACTACGCACCAGGATCGAAGTTGAACGAGGCCGCGCTGGCGGAGAAGCTGGGAGTTTCGCGCGGTCCGGTGCGGGAAGCTTTTCGCATGCTCGATGAAGCCGGGCTGGTGCGCACCGAAAAGAACCGTGGCGTCTTTGTGCGCGCCATCCCGATGGACGAGGCACTTGAAATATTCGACTTGCGCGCCGCCATGGACGACTGGATTGGCAAACGGCTGGCGGTCTGCATCACGCCGGAGCAACTCAAGGAAATCAAGGCCATGGTGGCCGAGATGGAAACGGCCGTGAAAGCGCAGGATGCGCATCAGTACCATGTGCTGAACCTGAAGTTCCATGACCGTATGGTGGAGATCTGCGGCAACCGCAAGCTGACCGAGACCTATCGCCGGTTGATCAAGGAGCTCTCGTTGTTTCGACGCCAGAACTTGGCCGATGCCAGTTTGATGCGGACCTTCCTGAATGAACACAAGCAGATCGTGAAAGCGATTGCCTCGGGTGACGCGCAGGCTGCCGGACAGGCGATGTTCGATCACGTGATGCTGAGCAAGCAGCGCACCATCGACAACGACCTGCGCCAGCGCTCGCTCGCCACTTGAAGATGGGAGCGGGACCGTCACAAAGCGAGGGCGACGTTAACGCGTCGCCACGGCGCAGGCAGTGGCAGGACCAGCACCTTGACGACCCGACACGCAGCCTGCTGGCACGCGACAGTGCGGCCTTTTTGCACCAATCAGTATCCACCCCCTGCTTGAGCGCCATCGCCCGTGCCGAAGGGATCTGGATTGAGGACACGGCTGGTCGGCGCTACATGGATTTTCACGGCAACAACGTGCACCACGTCGGCTATGCGCATCCACACGTCATTGCTGCCATCAAACAGCAGCTTGACACGCTGAGCTTTGCACCACGCCGCTTTGCCAGTGAGCGCGCGGTGGAGCTGGCCGAAGCGCTGAGTGCGCGTTTCCAGTCGCTGACCGGCTGCGCTGGCAAGGTGCTGTTCACGACCGGGGGCTCGGATGCGGTCGAAGTGGCGATCAAACTCTCGCGCATTGCTACCGGACGCTTCAAGACCCTGAGTTTTTGGGACTCTTTTCACGGCGCCGGCTTTGGCGCCTCCAGCGTGGGTGGCGAGTCCTTGTTTCGCAGCGGCCGCGCCGTCGGGCCTCTGCTGCCGGGCACAGAGCACGTGGCACCGTTTGGCTGCTACCGCTGTCCGTATGGTCATTCTGTTGACGACAGCGGCCAGCCGCGACTGGATCAATGCCAACTCGCCTGCGCGGCCATGGTGCGCTATGTGCTGGAGCGCGAGGGCGATGTAGCGGCGGTCATTGCGGAGCCGGCACGCGCCGTGCCCTTCATCCCGCCGCAGGGTTACTGGCAGGCGGTGCGTGCGGCCTGCCACGCGCACGGTACCCTGCTGATCTTCGATGAAATCCCCACCGGCCTGGGCAAGACCGGGCGTTTCTTTGCTGCCGAACATGACGCCGCTGCGCCAGACATCGTGGTGTTGGGCAAGGCGCTCGGTGGCGGGGTGCTGCCGATCGCCGCCTGCATCGCGCGCGCAGATCTGGATGTGGCTGGCGCCTATGCGTTCGGACATTACACCCATGAAAAAAATCCGGTGACCGCGGCCGCTGCGCTTGCCACGCTGGAAGTCATCGAGCGCGAGCAGCTGGTGGAAAACGCGGCGCGCGTTGGCGCCTACGCGCTGGAGCGCCTGCACGAGATGAAGCAGCGCCATGCTTTGATTGGCGATGTGCGCGGTCGCGGTCTGCTGCTGGGGTTGGAACTCGTGAGTGATCGCGCCTGCAAGACGCCAGCACCGGGCGCCGCCGAGAGAGTGCTCTACGCGGCCTTGTCACGCGGTCTGTCCTTCAAGACCACGATGGGCAATGTGCTGACGCTGACGCCACCGCTCATCACGACGCGCGAGGAGATGGGGCGGGCGCTGGACATTCTGGACGACTGCCTGTCAGAGCTTGACCACGCTGCCTGAGCAGCTTCCACAGCTTTACCTGTCGTTTACGCGCCGAAGACATGGCCGACATACCGCGCCCGTCGTTGTCAACGATGCTGTGACCCAATGGCACCAATATAGGCGTCACCCACAAGAAGACAAGCGACATGACCGAGTTTTTGAATTCATCCTTGAGTCACCCTGCGAATCCCGGATTTCAACCGTCGATACCGACGCCGCATCGACTGGGCGACGCACTGGACTCCTTCCTGCTGAAGAAGGCGCTCCATGCGTCAACACCGCGTCTGACGCGGCCTGTTGGTGTTGCGCTTGCAAGAGACTATATTGAACAGAAGGGAGCCAGACGACTGGGATGGCGCGCACTGCGAAAGGAAGTCGCCTACTTTTTGTCGGGCCAGCGTGAACTCCAACGCCAACGCATCGACCCAAGCTGGAAACGCGGGATATTTCTTCACTTTGGGGCCGAACAGATCGGTGATTCACTGATGGACCTGGCCTCCCGATCCCTGCTGCATCAGGCAGGGCCGAGGATGGACCTGTTCTCGTCGCCATGCATCACTGAACTGTTTCAAGGGGATCCGTGGTTTGGAAAAGTAACTTGCAAGCCTGACGACCTGATCTGTTCACAGTACGACTTTTCCATCGTCCTGAGCGACCGTCACAGCTCGCTTCAACCCAAGTCCAGGTACTTTGGAAATCTTCCGTGGGTATCGATACACGAGAGCTTTTCGGGACCGGATTTTGATCGCGCCGGTTATGCCACGCA
>CAIYGK010000759.1 GCA_903925725.1 uncultured beta proteobacterium
CACCGGCCGCATGCAGCCCGGCGGCGATGCGCTGGGCACCTTCGCGTATGTCGCGCCAGGTCATGCGCTCGCCAGCGCCGATGTAGGCTTCCTGCGGGCCGAACTGTTCGGTTGTGAACTGCAGCGTGGCAGCAACAGTGCTTGGGTTATGCGGCATGCCTAGCCTTCGCTTTTTTTGCTGTCACCGAACCCGGCAATGGCACTCTTCCAGTCGCTGTGACGCAGGTTCTCCTGAATGGCCAGCAACTCGACGGCCATGGCGCCCTGACGCGTGGTCTCGAGCCCTTGGTCGATGCTGTTTTTCGTGAGGCGCACGGTCAAGGGGTTGTTTTTGGCGACGGCGATGGCCATGACGTTGGCTTCATTGCTGAGTTGATCGGGTTCGAAGACGTGGTTGACCAGCCCCAAGGACTTCGCTTCAGCCGCATTGACCACGCGGCCGGTGTAGAGCAGTTCCTTCGCCATGCGCGCACCAACGATGCGCGGCAGGCGCTGGGTGGCGCCGACGGTGCCCCAGCCCACCTCAGGGTACTTGAAGGCGGCCTGCGTGCTCGCGAGCACGAAGTCGCAGGACGCGGCGATCTCGCCGCCGGAGCCGAAGGCCGCACCCTGCACAACCGCGATGACCGGGATCGGCATGGCCTCCAGCGCAGCATAGGCAGTGAAGCCTTCGACACGGCGGGCCACCATGTCGGCAGTGCTCATGCCCTGGCGCTCCTTCAGGTCGGCACCGGCACAAAACACGCTGCCCGCTGCCTTGACCAGCAGCACGCGGATATCGCTGTCTGCAGCGACACGCTCGCAGACGGCGACAAGCTCGCGGCACATCTGCAGGTTGAGCGCATTGCGGTTATCGGGACGGTTCAGGGTCAGCGTGGCCACATGGTCGCGGATTTCGAGCAGCAGCGTGGTGTACGGGGAAGTCATCAGTCATTCTTTCAGTTGTATGCCGGTGGACTTGATCAGCTCTTCGATCGCCTTGACGTCGTCAAGAACGAATTTCTTGGTTTCCTCGCGACTGAACTGGAACACCTCGGCATTTTGCTCTGCCGCCGTGGCCTGGAATTCAGCGCTGGCGAGCACCGTGGACAGTGCCTTGCTCAGTCGCTCGACCACAGCGGCTGGTGTTTTGGCAGGCACTGCCAGGCTGTACCAGCTGCCGGAAATCATGGGCAGTCCCGCTTCCGCAAAAGTGGGAACATCCGGCAAGGTGGTGGCCCGCTTGCTGCTGGCATAGGCCAGCGCCCGCATGCGACCCGCCTTGACGAACGGCTGCACCACAGAGATGTTGAGCATGCCGACCGGCACGGTGCCGGCCACGATGTCCGTGATGGCAGGCGCTGCACCGCGGTAGGGGATGTGCAGCATGTCAATCCCCGCCCGGTACTTGAGCAGTTCGACGCCGACATGCGGCGAGGTGCCCAGGCCCGAGGACCCGTAGCTCAGCTTGCCGGGCTGCGCCTTGGCCAGTGCGATGAATTCCTTCAAATTCTTGACGTTGAGCGACGGGTGCACGGTCAAGAGGTTGGGGACGTTGGCCACGATACCGATGAACTCAAAGTCCTTGATGCCGTCATACGTTACTGGTGTGGACATCGGCGTGACCACGTGCGCTGCAGAGGTTCCCATCAGCAGGGTGTAGCCATC